>DATNQB010000038.1 GCA_036702875.1 Oculatellaceae cyanobacterium
GATACTTTGCCATCTTGATCGGTATCCAAGGTATTAAAAAGAGATTGAAGCTCTTGCTCAGTTGCCATAAGTTCAAGACTGCATTAGTTTTTTCAATTCACTATCTCAAAGTTTTGAATACTATGCAAGGAAAGTTACCTCAACCCAGCCGCGATCGCATGGATCTCGCCGTCTACTTTTATCAATCTGAAGCGTCATTCAAACAACTGGAAATTAAGCATAAATGCTTACTAAAATTGGTGGACATTGGTGGAATAACAGTGTCAAAAAGTGTCTGATAACGTCAATAACAGGGGACATTGTGGAACTAAATTCCAGCAGTTAAAAAATATTGGCAATTAAGACTGATTATTGACAATAAAACAGCCTCTTTTATCCCCATAAATACCACCATATATACTAAATATTCCCCAAAATCCCACCATAAACCGAGTCATTAAGAGGTAGAAGCGTTGACGATTAGAGGTTGACATACTCAATCGTATTCAGGCTGCCACAATTGACAGTAAAGCATGGGCAGCACTATATATTATTGGTGAGATGAAAGTTTTGGTCGGTAAGATGACAACGAGTGATGGAGCGATCGCACTTCGTAACTTGTCCGTTCGCACTTAAACGAAATCATCTTCCATTTTTGAGACAAACTGGGGAACTATCTTTTTCAATCGTTCCAATAGCTCAATAACAGTTAATGGTGTTTGACGCTCAGTAGCTTGTGAATATATTAAATTGATGATTGAAGAAGGAGCTAAGTCATACAGATGAGTAAGAAATATATCTGGGCTTTGAGCTTCAACGCCCCAGGGCTGTAAATCGTTCTGTTGAAAATGCTTAAGGTTGAAAGTAACAATCACCATCGCATGAGAGATTACAGCAGCAGCAACGACATGGCGATCGCCAGTATCATTAGTCATCGCTTCAATTAAAGCAGGAGGGACTTCAACCATTGCATCAGGAAAAGCATCACTCATTGCCTTTATCAAACGTTCTGCTTGCTCAGTCCTAACTTTGCCCCTTTTAACTAGGTTAAGAGCAGTATCATCAAGAATCTGCTGTGACCAATGAACACGATACAAACCCGCTTCAGCAGCACGGAGTAAGGTATCACGTATCAAAGCTGGAAATAAAACGCAGGAGTCCAACACAACAGGAAAAACCGCCATCCTATTGCTCAAAATCTTGAGCCTCCAAGCAGTTATCCTCAGAGTCGTAAAGTCCCAATTCTTCGCTAAGTTGGGTCAGTTTTTGCAGATTGGCTCGACGTTGATAATCACGCTGCTCTTTGTAAGCTATCAAGTCCTCAAAACGAATACGCCGATGAGAGCCGACCATTCTATAGGCTATCGCCCCTTGTTCCAAAAGCTTGACTAAGTAAGGTCGAGAAATATTGAGAATTTCCGCCGCTTCCTGTGTTGTTAATTCGTGTTCAAGTGGAACCAGGAAAGCGGCTCGACCCGATACCATTAGCTCAATAACTTGGCGTAATACAGCGTAAACCGAATCAGGTAGAACAATTTCCTCACCATCTACCCCAACTAACTTAGCCTGTGGAATTTTTGAATTAAGTAGAAGCTCCAATCGTTTAAGAGTCGGTGTTTCGCCTTCCGATGCAAAAACTGGCTCCTGTAGCCCGTTTGTCCTGCTCATAGGATGATACCTAAGAAAGTTTTTATACTTTTACATACAAAGTATCAGGTTTTAAACGCAATAAACGAAACTGACAAAAGACTTAACTAGAAGTAATACTGGTCTAACATATGAAATTTCGTTTGTTTATCTTATTTTCTCTCATTGGATTTTTTCTCATTGGATTACTTGGAGTGATAGCGTTTAACCAACAAGTAGCCTATCTTCGTCCTTTTGAACCAGGCTCATCACCAACTCCATTAGAATCACCATCAGCATCACCGCCTCCTGATGAAACAATTACCAAAATACAGACTGCTGAGGAAGCAATTACCAAAGCACTAAATCAAATTCCAAAGGGAGATGTCTATCATAATGTGCCGAATGAGATGCAGGTCGGTGTTTCAGAAATAATTGAAGCAGGCATTGCTCCGAAGGTAACAGACCAGATCAGAAAAAAAATACAAGGTAGAGGAGGCATCAACGTCGAATCGGGAGTCCAATTTGACCCATCTGGGATGGAAATGAAATTAGTTGCACAGCCCGATGAATTTAAGGTGTTTGAGGTAAAGGGTGGTGAGCAGTTTGTGACTACTAAAGCACCAGGTAAATGGATTTGGAGGGTAGAGCCTCTCAAAGCCGGGGATAACTTAATTGTTATTAAGGCTGCTGTCAAACTTAAAGTACCTAAGTTAGGTATCACACGTCCAGTAGAGGTTGAAGTTTTTAGTGCCACACGGAAAGTAAAAGTAAATTTGGTTTACTCCATTAGTCAATTTGTAACCGCAAATTGGAAAGAAGTTCTTGGCTTAGTGGTTGGCTCTGGTTCACTGGCTAGTTTTGCCACATGGTGGATGGGTAGGAAGACTAAAACTGAATAAAACTGGAGTTGAGACTATAGCACTAATTCCATAGTCTCAACTCTAAAAAAAGAGGATTTCGTGTAACAAAAATTAAACCAAATCTGCCAAAATACTTGTGACATTACCTTGAGCATTCTGCCTGTTATCGTCATAAATCATTAGCGTATCTAACTTTTTATGGCGGCTCAACTTCTGCACAGTCCTCACATCTCCCCCCGTCGCCTCAAGTGCTGCTGTGACTGAACTGTGGCGGATTCTGTGAGGTGATAACTGCTTAGAAATACCTGCTTTCTTAGCACTATTAGAAACTACATCATAAACAGCAGTTCCAGTTAGTCTATGCCCTTTATAAGCACGGTCTAAGGCAATAAATAAAGGTGCATTAATATTAGTTTCCCTACGTGCTAACAGCCATTCGTGCAGTGCTTTAACTGTTTGATTTGACAGAGTAACAACAACCTTCTGCGTACCTCTACCCTTACCTAAAATCCACAGCGTTTTACTTTCTAAATCTAAATCTTTAATGTCACAACTGAACACTTCTGCACGACGTAAAGCATTATCCCAAAGTAATCGCAGAATGGCATAATCACGAATACCTTTAATAGTATTTAGATCGCACGTTGCCAGCATCGCCTTAAACGCATCTGGTTCAATACCAGTCGTGTCTCTGTAAGATTGAATAGCTTCCCCCTTCACATCCGCCAGCGTCCAATCGCACTTTCCTACGGTTCTAGCATAGTTGACCAGCGAACGAATAGCCGCTAACCTACGATTAACCGTATTTTCGGCTAATCCCTTCTCCATCAAATGCTGCTTATACCTGAGAACCAAGGCAACAGCATCAAACCTATCCATAGCAAGGAATTGAGCGACTAACTCCGGTGTCGGTTCACGTCCAGCGACAGCTTCAAAGAAATATTTCAAGTCCCTAGCATAGGCACGACGAGTCCCTGGACTGCGCTTATCCGCCAACAGTTCACCAATGAGGTCACGGTTAAAACCGAGGGCAAAACTTGAATTAGACTGAGTAATATCGCTCAAAAATAAGCTTGTGAGAATTGCAGTTTTAGCAAGCTTAACGCTTTTTGTATCCTCTAATACCATTGTCCTTAACCTTCTTAATATTTGGGTGATAGGCGATACCGTTAATGCGTGGGAGTGGCTATCGCCTATTTGATGGAAAATTGATTTAATGCTGCAAGCCAACTGTCACACCGTCAAGATTAGAATTTGAGCCACATCCCCGTTGACCTTTATTTGATACACGACATTCACATCCGTTATTTAGATTTGGAGGGAAAGTCAAAATATTTTAGTGTGTCAAAAAAAGGATGCTCTCTGGACTCAGTTCTAAGGTCTTTGAGGGAGTATTCTGAGTAATTTGGCTTTAACAACTGTTCGACTATCCGTTGGTATGTTTCCTCATTAATTTGATTTTGTGCGGGTTGTAGGGCAATCTCGCGGGAGTTTTGGGGATGTAGTGCAGGGAAATTTCGACGCGAAGGTTTGAGTTCAGGAATTAATGATGTCAATTTATTGATTAGACAGGTTGACATCATAAATTCCTCAGTATATACAAGCTTTAAGTATTGAAGTTTTCCTACTTCCCTAAATTCTTCCCTATCGATCAATTTGATAGATAGGGTTATTGCAAGTAATACCTATATTAGGAATCCAGGCAGGCATACGCTGTCAATTTATATTGCACTCTCAATGCTTGGATAGCGATCACTCTTAGCCATTCATTAAAGTGACCAGGTTAATCCAGCCAATTGCTATTTAAGCCACTACTTTTTTCCGCTTGCGCTTCAGCAGCGAACCGACACCCATTGCACCAAGCACCACAACCCCTGCGCTAGAACTAGGTTCGGGAACTGCTGCCGTCGCTGTAAATCCCCCCGTGGCATTAGCATCTAATATGTCCTCGCCGTATTGGTCAATTCCACTATTACGATTAGTAGGCTGACCTGGAGCAGGAGGAGGAGGATTAAGAACGAACGAAGCTTGGTACAATGCTGGATCGCTAGATATGTTATTTATTAGGGTTGAAGTCGTGGTATCATCCCCCGGAGCGAAATTGAGAATTACTCCAAATTGATCTCCATAAGATAGATATTGGAGAGTTCCCTGTCCCGTAGAAAATGCGATCAGGTCAGTAGGTTGCGAATTACGAACCACATTACCAGTAGCATCAGTATATTGAGCCGCAACAACGGCACCTGGAAACGAGCTTACAAAAGGAACTTGTTCGGGTAGCAAGGATGTGGGGGGGTTGGTATTGAAGTCCTGGTTAGTATCTACAACATCAGAGTTCAGCACGATGGAGCCAGTTCCGCCATTGTTGAGTGCGAAATCGAAGTTCAGCAAAACGGCGTGAGCCGATTGCTGATTCACTCCTGCGGCAGCGAGCAATGTGGCTCCTGCTACTGCTAATTTGGTAATCAAGTTTAATGTCATGCTTGCTTCACTATATAT
The DNA here is from genome assembly GCA_036702875.1 of Oculatellaceae cyanobacterium. Lineage (GTDB taxonomy): Bacteria > Cyanobacteriota > Cyanobacteriia > Cyanobacteriales > PCC-9333 > Crinalium. The sequence continues at coordinate 4,968 of DATNQB010000038.1, forward strand.
TCTCGAAAAGGGTAGCAGTTAAGTAATTAATCGCCTAACCGCGAAGAGCGAAATCAAAGAACTAATTCAGCATTAACTGGTGTTACCTTTTCTGTCAAGTCTTCTAAATCTTGACTAAAGAACTCACTTGCATTACACGCAATTAATACAGCACCAACAAATGCTCGTTTTTGCGCCATCTTTTGAATAGTGTTGAGTTGGTCGTAAATCTCAGGGTTGGGTGTTAATCCTGCTTTCTGTTCAACAATAGAAGGGAAGCTTAGAGGGAATTTAGCACCACATCCACCTTGTTTACTCCAGCAGTAAAACTCGCGTTCACTACTTCTAATTGTTGGTTGCTGACAGCGTGGGCATACTTTCTTAGCTTCCCGATATCTGTATTTTTTCTCCCAACTATTACAACTGCCATCACCCTCTGCTACCAGTTGGTTATCTTTCCACAACTGGCAACGATAATGATAGTAAAAGAATGGTTCATTGTTGTGTTCACTGCCTGTAAAATCTTCAACAGATTTGATTAGCTGTAACCTTTGGGTAAGGTGAAACAATGAGCATAATTTCTCAGCACCTGGTTTTAGTAAGGTAGGCTTGTTAGTGCCTGGAATAATGCCGTAGTCTACATCCTGTTGCATGATTGACTTGACAAACCGCACCATAACGCCATATCGCTCTAACGCTTCTGTAACAGCATCTACATGATTGTTGGCAAGCTGAATTGATGAATTATTATTCATTGTTTTGGGGTAAATTATTGGATTTAAAGTTAGGTCTAGCCGTGTAGACTAGACCGATTAATTAAGCAGATAGGAAGCGGTTTAACATTGCTTTGTTAGTCTCGTCATGCAGTCGTTTATCAGCTTCTAGCTTGAGTTTTAGAGCAGTTGTAGCAGCTTCTCGGCTGTCAAAATCCCGTCGATCATGCTTAATAATCCACTTACCGGATATGGGAAGTTGGTCAATTTTTCCTATGTAATAATTGCCTTCGTAGCAGTGGAATTGTTGACTAAGATTGTTGTTACTTGATGCAGCAATGAATGAGAATGTTAGCTTAGGCTCTGGAGTAAATAAGGTATCTCGTAGGAGTGCTATCTCATCATTTAAGTAGTAGAATGTAGCGCCGTTAATATCTACAGTTGCACCCTCAAGGTCTGTCGCGGTAACATTTCCCAGTTCCCAAACTAACTCTTTACCATGTCGGTCTGAGCCTATCTCTACCTTGTCACCAGCTAGATATTTCTCGTTAGCTTCTGATGGTGTGGCTACTTCTTCCAGTGTTGGCTCAGTTGGTGCTGGTTGCTGTTGAGGTTGGGATAATTCCAATATTTGAGCATCATTCAACCCATTGACCTTGACTTCATACGCAGTGGCTAGGCGTTGAGATTCACGCAGGATAACTCGTTTTGCTATCTTCTGCTGCTGTAACTGCTGACAGAATGCAGTTGCTTCATCGTAGTTACTGAATCCGAAATAAGCAGCTTCTACCCGTGCCAGCCGTCCGCCCTTACCAGGGCGCTTGAGGCAGTAGGTAATATACGCTGTGGTTGGGGTGAGGTTAACGAGTGCGTGACGATTATCTAAAAGTTGTACTTTGACGCGGGTTTTTGTTGGTATCATGGGGATTGCTCCTTAGTTGTGTTTGGGGCATTAGGTGATCGCTTGCCGTCAGAAAGTTTGCGATCGCCTTTAGCGTTTGTATTTGGTGCAGTTTCAAGACTTGCGCCTGGTCATGGTTTTAAGCGGTGAGTACTTCGATTAATTCAGATTTCCGTAGTTTGTAGTAAGCTTTGATATTCCGTTTTTGGGCTAAATCCTTCAGTGCTTTAACAGTCCAACTGCTGTAATCAATTGTTGGCTGTTCAGCGACCTCCAGCGCCGGAAGTAATAGCAGTTGTGGGGTGATAGTGTGAATTTGTCCAACTGTTGTCCAGCGTTGCTTTTTGGTAGCTTGTAGTGGTGCTTCCCAAACATCATCGACTGTAGGAACAACAACAGTTTCAGCGATTTCAACAACTTCAGGCTCAACCTCTATTTGTGGTGCTGGGGTTGTAACCTCTGGTTGTGGCTGTAACGCTTGCTGTTGTTGGCGTTTAGCTTCTAATTCAGCTTTAATTGCTTGTTTCTGTTCTTTGGAGCAATTAGCTGTTAAGTAAACACCGTAACCGATTGCTAAAACTGCGTTGGTGATTGTGCGAAACATTTGTGAGTCTTCCTTTTATATATGCAGCGTGTAGTGTTGCTGCTATCGCGTTACAAGGCTTTATTTGCACCTTGTCGTCAGCTTGGTTACTGATACGCTCTTGTTGACTCACCGCTTTGTTATTCAGAATCCCGTTCTGTGCTTTGTACCTTACTTGCGCTCCTCATGCTCTCGCGGGGTGTAGCGTTTCGTCTCAAGCCGTTATAGGGATTCGGTTTTCTAGGTTCAGTGTGGGTCGGGTTCGTTTCTCTCAACCGCCCATATATATAATATAGCAACTGTCTAGCTAGTTGTCTAGCAGCTATCTATCAGAATTATAGCAGTTGTCTAGCTCATGCGATATGTATAGCCTATGTGTCTAGCAGCAGTGCTATACTAGCAGTAGACTAAATAAAGTGCTAGACAATTATGGAAGCTGTAACTATGGCAGAACGTACACAGATAAACTTTCGTATAGACAATACGATGTTAGTTGCTATACGGAAACACTGCGAAAAACAGGACATTACCCAAACGGATTTTATTACCAATGCTCTCAAGTCAGCTTTGGGGATATCTCTCACTACTTACGATGAATCTAGCAATGAAGCTATACAACAGCTATCAGAACGTATAGCAGAACTAGAGCAACGTCTATCAGAAAAGCTAGATAGTCCTGCTAGTAACCAACTAGACAATGAGCTAGAAACTAAGCTAGACAGCCGTATAGCAGAATTAGAGCAACGTCTATCTGACGATTCTGTGATTAAGCTGGACGACGCGATAGAAGCAAGGATACATGGATTGCTCAATAATCATATAAAAAGAGCTAAAGAGGAGATGTATGCTCAATCTAACAAGCAACTACGCGAGGCTATGTCTACGCTACATAGAGTAGATGAAATTATAGCAAGCAAGCTAGATAACCAACTATCTGAACGTATAGCAAACCAGATAGACAGCAGTATAGATAAGCGGTTAGCTACTGAGCTAGACAATCGTATAGATGCACGTATAGAAGCAACTGCTACGTCTATGCTAGACACTGGTATAGATGAGGAGATATACAGCTTGGGGGAGTTGGTAGCCTAGAGGTAAACGATACTTCTAGGCAGTTTGAGGGAGAGGCACAATCTGAGGTAGACAACCTAGATATGGATGGGATACACCACTCGTACTCGGTAGAGTACGAAGTTGAGGAAGTAGATACACTGCCAGTAGTCGAAGCAGTTCCCGAAGTTGTGGCGACAGAGGAAGAGGCAGCACAAAAGCTCGAATCATTGGTAGTTGAGGAAGTGGCGATCGCACCTATCCCCCAACCTACAGAGGAAGTAGCAGCAGAAAAAACCGACGCGACGGAAATTATCACGGGAACTGGTGACAATCTGGTGACAGTTGAACCTGTAGCAGTTGACCCAGTGCCAACCGATGACAAACTGCTAACAGCCGGAGATATGGCGAAATTATTTCCTGATATCGGCTCTGGTACAAATCCATCACAAAAGTTTAGAGATTGGGCTAAGTCTAAAGGTGGTAAAGGTAAAACTGAATTAGCCAAGCTAGGCTATGAAGCGGTTGAGATTAAGGAAGGTAGCAAAACTAATTATTACTTCCGTAAATTACCTTGAATGCAAAAACCCCCCTTTCAAAGGGGGGTTTTGGTAAATGTGTCGCCCCCGCAAATTGACGACAGTTTTTAGGATACGCGATCGCACTAACAATTACGGATTTTCAAGGTATCCTAACAAATCAAATATTCCATCAATCAAAGCTTTAGTTAGTGCCAACGATAAGTTGACTAACGGCTAATTATACATATTTAAGAAAGTATAATTATTTTATTATTTGTCTGTCATCTTTTTAATTAACTCTCTAACCGTTCTAGTAGAGTATTTGAGTTCATTTTCAGTCAGGTTCTCACCCTTATAATTTAAGCCTGAATCAACACTATTTACAAAGTTTCTTAGACTCCTGAGATGTCCAGCTTGAAGATGAATAACTTTAACAACTGGTTGGATTGCTCGAAAATATTTAATTGTTCCCTTGCAATCGACTTGACAACCCAAAATGATTCCACGTTCTTTTTTAAGATGATATTTATAAGTTAATACTTGTCCAACTGCTGAAAATAAGCTTTCTCTACTTAATTTAAGTTTAACTTCGATAACACTGGACAATGTAACAATATCGGCTCTTAATCCTTCAGCAATAAAAACTTCAGATTGTGCCTCAATCTCGTGCATATTAAGGACTTTAGCTATAACATTTTGTAACTCTTTTTCAGAGTGGAAACCAGTTTTTTGAAGTGGCGAAATATTACTCATAAATCAATAATTAAGTAACTCGTAATCACAAACCTGAAAAAAGTGTGCTAGCAAATTAGAAGTATGAAGTTTAACTGTTTATTGTACAGAACCTTTCAAATTTGCTAGCACTTGTTGGACAAAAGTTTAAACTACCAACCTTGAAACTGTCCCAACTGCAACAAAGCCTCTAGCATTGCTTTACCTTGAGAATAGTTTCTTCCCTCCTGTTGCAGCACATCTTTAATGATTTTGGATTCTGCTACGCCTTGCTGTTGCAGTGCTGTAACAGCTAAATACATAGGCTTGTAAGTGTCTGCTGCGGTTAGCGTGGCGTTGTCTGTTGCATCGGTTACGGGTTCAGTTAAAGAATCAGTTACAACCTCGTTACCGCTTGCTGTGTCTAAGTTACCGCCGTTACCATCAAAGCTGTTACCAACTGCTGCGGGTGACTGCAACGCTGCTACAGCTTGTTGCTGCCATTGCTGCTGTTGCACATACTGGCTACTAGCTAATTGGTCTAAAAAGTCATTACGTTCTGCGGTTTCAATTGCTTTTAATAAAGGGTTGATGCGCTGAAGTTGATGACCACTAGCCACTGCTGCTATGCCTAAAGTCAAACTGCCAAATAGAGAAAGATAACGCAGACAAACACCTACTTTATCCTTGGGATTATTAAATACAAAGGGTGTTGCAGACCATAGAAATAATCCTGCTACGGTTGATACTCCACCAGTTAATAATAGTAGTGTCCTGTTCTGTCTCAGTTGATTTTGAGGACTGCTAATCTTAATCATTTATCGCACCCATTGTATAAGAGAGGCAATGATAATTACTGCGATAGCACTAATTAATGCACCAATATATTGTTGGTATGACAAACCCATTGCAGAGGCAAAAAACTCGTCAGCGACACCAGCAATGATGAACAAAATTGAAACTATTACAGTTAACCAAAAGCCGTAATACTGGAATTGTGGAACTGCGAAAGCTGTATAGCTAAACAGTCCAACACTGGAAACACCAATTAAAAAGTAACCAATGAAGGTGTAGAATTTTCCCATCACAAAAACTCCTAAAAAAAGGTAGTAAACCAAGTGAATGATTTACTACCCCAAAAATTCAAAAATTAAGACCCGTAACTATTTCTGATCGAGTTAATTGCAGCAGTAGCAGCTTGATTCGCTGTTTCAACTTGGCTGTGTAATTCTGCATAGCCAGGGCGCAGGTTGTGAAGCTTTTTAGCCAGTTCTGCGTTAGCTTGTTGTTTTTCTAATTCATTTCTGGCAATCTTGCCTTGATAACGGCGATGGGTTGTGTGTACCTCAGTATCAGCAGTATCAATATTTCTCAAAGCTTGGTAAGCTGTTCTGCTTGCCTCTGCCATGATGCGCTTCTCTCTGCTCAGTGCCTTTAATGCCTCAGCTTCCTGCTTGGTAAAGTAGCGAGGTTTAGCTACTACTGGAGCAGTGCGGATTGATGAGAAGTCAGCATTTTTGGGAGTTGGTACAGCCGAATCAGTTTGAGCCAATACTCGGTTAGCGTCGAGGTTGTGGCTACCATTGTTAGCTAAATTACCATTACCACCGTTGGCTAGTTGTCCTGGTGTGTCGGTTGATACTTTGCCACCAAAAAGCTTACTCATTAGTCCCATGATTTAGTTCTCCTTAGATTCAGGTAATAGATTTTGGTTGTTAGCGTTCAGTAGCAGTGTTGGATCACAGGGTTTTAAACCCAGACTTTGAAGAACTGTTATGCACTCTGTCGCAGTCATGGGAGTAGCGATCGCAGTCCCAATTTTGTTAGAAACTGCTCTATCAATCCGACCGAGCAACCTATCTGCTACGGCACTTGCAACGCTTTCAACTAAAGGGATGTAGCGTTTTAGTATGTCGTGCTGATTGTCCTCTGCTGCGCTTGTTTCTTCTTCCTGCATCTCCAAGCGTGGCAAGTCTGCTTCGGTTGGAGATGCACCTTTGAGAAGCTGCAACGCTTCCAAACCTGCATTAGTCCAAAGTGTTTGACCATCCTGGTTAATCCAGTGCGTACCTTCAACTAACTGATCCTTATGCCGTGATTTATAGCTGCGTACTGTTGCTGCGGTAGTTGACAGCATTTCAGCCATTTGGTTAGTGCTGTAAATATCAGACATCAGTGCCTCCCCATTGCATAACCCGCAAGCTTGCCCTCAAGCTGTGCTTTATCTTTCTCAAGCTGGGCGATCGCCTGTTCCTGCTGCTGAAGTCTTTGCTCGTATAGATTACTGCCCTGCTTTAGCAATTCCATCCGGCTGCTGTGAAAGGCGTGCTGACCAGCGTTGATCAGCAGTGAAGCTAAGAGCAGAGGAAATAAAACAGAAGCTGGGGCATCGTTGCTACCGGAGCGATCTTGCATTTTTCGCCTCCAGCAAAGCTGTGTCCACAACAATGTCTAGTTTTTCTGCTGTGTCCGGCAGATGCAATTTTTCTGCGACACACCCCAGTTGCTCGACAATATCTGGCACGGGATATTTAGCAGCAATTCTGTAGAGTTGCCGAAATAAGGTGTGTTCCGCGAGCACTTGCTCGTCTTTTTGGGTCATATTTGAGATAAGCCTCCATATATAGATGTGTGAGGTAAAAGCGGACGCTCCAGCCTCGACAGCAACAGCGTCCGCTTGTTGTGTTTAGTAACCGTATAGCGCCCCATTTGATTGATCTCGCTGCGCTGCGCCAGAAGCTTTGTGCAAGGCGGCAATAGTTTCGCTCCAGCCTTCGGAATCCTCCTCACCTAGTAGATCAGCTAATACACGAATTACATAGGAGGGGTCATTACGGCTTATCAATTCAGTGAGAGTTAGACTACCGAATCCAGTCGTGACTTCCCCCACTAAGCTTTGTAGTGCTACAGCACGAGTCCCTGGTGTCAGTTCAGCTAAATAATCGGTTTGTTGTTCTGTCATCTAAGGTTTAAGCGTTCGCTTTGGGGTCTATGTATCTATGTTAATATGTAAATGTATATTTATGGAAATATGGAAACATTATCTTTTGTTGCTGTTGCCCCATGTCAAAATGCTGATATGGGAAAAGAAACTATGCACGTTGTAATACCTTCGGATTTAAAAAAGCAGTTCAAAGCCGCCTGTGTAATGGAGGGGGTCAACATGAGCGACGTTGTTGTTGAACTACTGAAAGATTGGATGGAAAAGCGAAAAGGTAAAGCTATTGAGGGGGTGGAGAGCGATCGCACCTAAGTATCAATGTGGTATCTCGCCTATGGAAGTTACAAACTACCTCCGAAAATGCCCCACTTGATCCGCCTTCAGTAATTTTAAAACTACCTCTAAAAGTGCGCCAAACCTTCGATTTTACTTAGCTTTTCACGCTCGATAATTCAAAATTTTTTTGCTATCTTTTGAGGAGAAATTGATTTATTATTTGGGTAGCCTTTGGGTAGCAATGAGTCGAACAAAGTATTTTTAGGGGGTGTATAATGTATTGAATTAGTTAGCTATCAATCAGTATTTATAAGTGTTACGTTTTTGTTACAAACGGCTTCAACGGTTGAAGTTAAGCAAAGTGCGATCCAGATTGTGTAAATTAATGATTTTTGAGATCGCGTGGATCTTTATCCAAAAATACAATGACTAAAACCACAAAAAAACAACCGGAGGTAAAATTTGCGCCTTCAGATCTCGGTAAATACATTAGTAGGCTTCAACATCCAATAGATGTAAGTAACGGTGTGAATGAGGCTCAATCGGTAATCATCTCGATAATTGATGAAAATTGGGCGATTTACGCAGACTGGATACTTTACGAAAGAGTGCCTCTTATCAATATCAATAAATACCCGTACAACACGCCTAAGTTTCAATCACGCCGACGCAAAGCAAAAATACTAGCCCATCAAATTGATTTATGTAAAGACTGTTACGACTCATTTAAAGGCATTAAGACACAGTACGAATCACCAATGCACTATTGGTTAGCTTTAATGCAGGAACGGAAAAATTATGAAATAGAATTATCTTTTTCTCAAAATTCTACTTCGACAAAAGCTTCTTATGTATCTGGATGGCGAAGCTTACTCACAACATTACAGAAACACAAAAAAGTCCCAGAAGTTCCGCCATTACATAAAGTTTTTTTTGCATACTGTCTAGATCTGGCTTGGCATCCCAAACGCAAAAGTGACAAGAGAAAAAAGTTTAAAGATAGACTATGGGAGCCGTTTTTTATAATGATTCGAGAATACGCTGATTATTGCGAAAAAAATAAGAAATTGAAACGAGTTCGTGAGGACAATAACAAACTATTAATTTTGGACAGAGGAAGACCTCAAGCTTTTCGCTACAAAATAGTGACCAATACTGAGTAGATGTACTTACTTTAGGTAACAATACTTATTGTAAGTATATTTACTTATGTAGTTTACAATCCATACCGTGTAAGGATTACAGCCCTTAATCTATAAATTGGACAGAGCGTAGAAGTCTGCACTACATTGTATTCATTGGATTAAAAAACAATTATGCCGAATCTTATAGAAGCACTTAGAGAAATCTCCGATTTCTCACCCAAGAGCAAAGCTAAATTAGCCCCACGCAAAGAACGTAGAGCAAAAGCTAAATCTATTCAAAGTAATTTGAAGAAGTAAAGATCCTCTACCAAAAAGGGTTTTTTCTCTCTCCCCCCTCTCAGTTTCAGATCAATCAAAAATTTCTTAATTCCACAATACATCATCTGGAGAGAGAAAAAAGCCAAAAATAGAGGATCACCAGCACCACCTAGTGATCCAAAATCATGCTTATAAAAGATAAAAATAATTTTTTGTCTACGCCTAGTATAGCACCTTTAAGCCCTGCTGCACAAGGGATTGACGGTAAATATCAAAAAGGTGATCGCACTTATCCCCCGCCATTAGATTTTGAAAAATTAAATACTCTCATTGCTTCCCGTCGCCTTACAGACTGCCTCGAAACGCTTGAGGCTTGCGATTTTCGGGGTGCAGGTGCGCTGTATGTAATCGAATTTATGCAGTGCAAGGGGGAAGCGTGACATCTCCCCACGTATTTGATGAATTAGCAGCAAGCGCCATAAATCCGGCAATAGCACTATTCAATTTTAAAATTGTCGCTTCTGGTAATGAAGGTTATGAGTATTTACTTTATTCAGATAAATTAGAACGTCTAAACACTGGTAGGCTCTCCTCTAAATGGCTAAAACGTTACAAACACCTAGAAAATGGCGGTTTAGTATGTAACGGGCTTGACCCATTTAATAAGTGGCGCGAGATGCTTTGGTGCTGCTTAAAGCCAAACACTCCTAAACGTGACCTAGATGGCAAAAAACTGATTAAATATGAGCATCCGCCCAAAGAGGAAACGCGAGCATTTTTCCTTAGAGTTCCTCCTTCGATTCGGGAACAGATAGCACAGCGTTACGGTATCCCGTCAGGAATTAACCCAGAGTTGCCGTTAGATATGCAGTTCGAGCAATTCTGGGAATGGGTCATCTGTAATTCCCATAAAATCCCTGTAATTATCTGCGAGGGTGCTAAGAAAGCGGCTGCACTGCTAAGTGCTGGTTATGCTGCTGTAGCAATTCCAGGTATTTTCCAAGGATTCCGCACACCAAAGGACAAAGACGGGAACCGACAGCTTAAAGCCCGTCACCTGATACCAGAAATAGAACTAATTACCAGGGGTGGACGTGAGGTTTACATCTGTTTTGACCAAGACCAAAAACAGAAAACAATTACAAACGTTAATCAGGCGATCGCCACATTTGCAAAATTACTTGAGGAAGCTGGCAGCACAGTTAAGGTTATCAACTGGGACAACAAACTGGGCAAGGGTGTCGATGATCTGATATTTAATCACGGCGTAGAAGTATTTGACGAAGCATACAACCGAGCGTTAACCGCTTACCACTATCAGCGTAAAGCTACTGCTGCTTTAACCTACCCTGTAGCCTTAACAGTTGACCGTCGATACCTGGGAAATATTTCTATCCCTGAATCAGAGAAGCTGGTATGTTTTAAGGCTCCAAAGGGTTCAGGTAAAACTGAAACAATAGCTCAGTTAGTAGGAGATGCCATACAAACTGGTCAAGCTGTCCTGGTCTTAACTCATAGAGTCCAACTTGGCGAAGCTCTCTGTAATCGGTTTGGGGTTCCCTATGTTACCCAAATTAGCGACAGTGAAACGGGTAAATTGTTTGGATATGGCTTATGCGTAGACTCGCTACACCCCAACTCTCAAGCCCGTTTTAATGCTTCTGGATGGGATGATGCCCTGGTCATCATTGATGAATGTGAGCAGGTTTTCTGGCATCTACTGAGCGCGAGTACTGAAGTAGCAAAGCATCGCGTCTCTATCCTGCGTCAGTTCAAAGAGTTGATTGTTAATACTATTACTGGGGGTGGACGTATCATTTTATCTGATGCCGACCTCTCAGACGTAAGCATTGACTATATCAGAGGTCTATCGGGCGTTGATCTTCAACCCTGGATTTTAAACAACGAGTACAAGCCCAAAGATGGGGGATGGACGGTTTACAGCTACAACGATAAGAATCCAGCCCGAATTGTTGATGGGATTGAGAAGGCGATCGCAGATGGGCAGAAACTTTTGATACTCTGCTCAGGGCAGAAAATAACATCAAAATGGGGAACCCAAATCTTAGAGATGCGCTTTAAGCAGAAATTCCCCAACGCCAAAATTCTCAGAGTTGATAGTGAAACTATTAGTGACCTATCACATCCTGCTTTTGGTTGTGTGCTTCACGCCAACGAAACCTTTAAAAGCTTTGACATAATCATTGCTTCCCCAAGTATTGAAACGGGCGTTTCTATTGACATCACAGACCATTTCAACTCTGTATGGGGAATTGCTCAAGGTAATCTCGCTGAGACATCGGTAAGGCAACAATTAGCGCGACTGCGTACCGATGTAGACCGCCACATCTGGGCAGCAAGCTATGGTGGAAAGCTCATCGGCAATGGAGCGACTTATTCTAGTGCTTTGCTAACTTCTCAAGATAGGCTTTACAAGGCTCACATCAGACTACTAAAGGATACAGATTTTAATTCAGAATTGATTGATGAAAGCTTTGACATGGTTAGCCTGCGGACGTGGGCAAAGATGGCAGCCCGTATCAATGCAGGGAAAATTAAATATCGTGAGTCTATCCTTGATGGGCTGGCTAGTGAAGGTCATACCGTTATTGAAATGGAGCCTGACACCGACCCAGAAGGCAGTAAAGAACTAAGTGAGGAATTGTCAGAACTGCGCGATTGTTGCCATTTGGATGAAGCAGATTTAGAGGCAGCAGTAGAATTAGTTACCCCTGCTGAGTATGAAAAATTAGCCAGCAAAAAAGCCAAGACCAAAGAGGAACGGCTCAAAGAGCGTAAGTATTCACGCCATCTTAAATATGGGGTAGACGTAACCCAATCGTTGATTTTAAAAGACGATGACGGCTGGCATCCCCAAATTCAATTACATTACTACTGCACAGTTGGGCGTGAACATCTCAAGGCTAGGGATAGAAAACGGACAGATGCTCAACTGCAACTGGCAGAGGGTGCACTTTGGAAACCTGATTTTAATCGTTCCCAATTGAGCGTAAAAGTTCACTCATTGGAAACTTTGGGAGTTTTAAAACTTCTCAGCCCTAAGCGTGAATACCGTAGAACTGATGAAGATTTAATTGAGTTTGCTGAGAACTGCAAGCTTTACAAAAAAAATATTAAGGAAGGTTTAGGGGTAACAATTCGGGATACTGACACACCGATTGCAATTCTCCAAAACTTACTCAAAAAAGTTGGATTAAAACTGACTTACCTCAAACGTGAGGGCAGTAATGGCGATCGCGTCCGAGTCTATGGCTACACTCCCCCTGATGATGGGCGCGAGGTCATTTATGCTTTTTGGTTGGAGCGTGATATTACGTCCACCCCTGGTAATAGTGATCAACTAACGTATGGGAGGGACGTGGCATGACTCCCACTGAAGTTAGTCGGGCTGAGATTATTCAGGATGGCTTAGATTTGCTGGTGGTCTGTGACAACAAAGTGGCACTGTTGGCAGTCTTGGAAGTGATGGGAGAGTTATCGCCAGAAACTATAGCAGCAATATGGGAACAACTACCAGCAGAGAATTACAAGCAATTGCAGCAATGGGCGATCGCACTGTTACTCGACAGCAGCATTGTGGGCGATCAATTATTCCCCAACGACTTAAGCCCAACACAGCGAGTGCTTACAGCTTTTCGGGTACTACCAACCGATTTAAAAAAACAGATTTGGTCATCAATACCCAGTTCTCGGCGTGAGGAGTTGAAGTCAGCATGAGACGAGCCGCCAGAGTCGATGCCAATCAGCAGTTAGTTGTCAGAGCGTTGCGAGAGCTAGGGGTTAGTGTTCAACTCCTCCACACTGTCGGCAAAGGTTGTCCTGATTTGATTGTTGGACACGACAGGAAGAATTTTTTAATTGAACTTAAGGACGGCTCAAAACCACCATCAAAGCAGAAGTTAACGCCTGACGAGATTGAGTGGCATCGAAACTGGCAAGGTCAAGTTAGTGTTGTCGCTTCGGTTGAAGAAGCTTTGAATATTTGCAAATTAAGTTGAAGGCGATCGCACTACTACTCCTTAATTTCAGTCCCCAAGTGCAAAAAAGCAAATCGCTGCAAGCATGGGAAAAACGCCACAACCATTGCAGCGTAACGAGAAAAGTGTTTTAGGGCAAATCGCTGCTCCTTCAACAGTTGAAGCTGGCAGTAGTACAAAAATATTTATTAGTTGAAAAAACCTTAAAATAATAAGTATAATCGGAAAAATATGGATAAAAATGGAAAATAACTTACCCCCAAATCAACTTAAAGCCATTGAATTGCTCGTGCTAGGAAAACCAATTTTGCAAGTAGCGAAAGAGTGCAAAGTTGACCAGAGAACGGTGCTGAATTGGCGAAAAAATTCACAATTTCAGCAGGAATTAGAAAAGCAAAAAACTGAAATTTACGAACAAGCAATTAACGCGATACGGTCGATGACTGGTATTGCTACTAAGCAATTGGGGAAATTGATTAGTGATGTAGATACACCTCATAGTACACGGATGAAGGCGATTGAATTTGTTATTAATTCCATCAAGCCTGAGCAACAAAAACTTGATCTGCTAGAGGCGGTTAAGACATTAGTTGAAAACGGCGTTTTACCATCCGAAGTGCTGGAGAAGGTTGGCACAGCTTTTAGTAAATTTGAGCAGGAAATAAAGCAAGCCTTTGTTGTGGGCAGTACAGGTAATTAACGGTTCAAGTGTTGATCGCACTTAAAAAGCTAATTATGCTTACTACTACTTCCCATTTCTCCGCTTAATTTCTTCCGCCACTTTTTTACAACCATAGTCATACAATACTTGGTTAATCGTATTTGGTTTTATTGGTACAGGAAAATCGAATGAGATTTCAAGGGGTTGAGGGGTTTAAATATTAGAAGATTCAATTGGTACAGTCACCCTGAATCTTTAGCGTCACTTTTCGCACAGTTGCTACTCAAACGCCGGATTCAGGAAGCTCAGTCTCAACTAAAAGACTAGACTTAATTAATAAAATTAAATCTAATATTAACCCCTGGCTATTATAAAATTCTATGAGACTGTGTGCTAGGTTTATTGTGTTAGGAGAATTAGAGTCAAACAAAAAATCATTATAATTTGCTTCGACTTTATTTAGTCTGTTATACAAACCATTTACACTGTCTCCAGACTGTCCCCCAAGTTGTTGCTGAATCGATAAAATTGCTTGTTTATGTGTACTTATTTTGCCAAAAACCTCGCTTGGCTTACCCAGCATTTTTATCGATTCTCTTAAAGAGCTTAAATTATCTTCTAAATCAGAAAGCTCTTCTTTTAAATTGTCCTGGCTTACAGAATATTTGCACGAAAAAATTATGCTTGGGTGCAGGGAATTAATATTAGCTATGTTTTTTTCGATTGAATTTATAATGTTTTCATTGACTATAGATTCATTTTCTATTTCAATGTACAAATCACTTAATAGTTTAGCTATTTGAGAAGAATTCATCCGAAACACCTTAAGATTTTAATACTAAGTAAACTTTTAGTTAAAGCTTGTTGACAGCTAACTCTCTAGACAATGGACTATTACTAACTATATTTCTAAATAGTTTTACCAATGTTTAGAGGTCAAGTTAATTATTCCAAACTGCACGTTTACCTGCAATAATCGCCTTTGCTCCCTGAGATTCTGCATAACTGGTAATCAAAGACATTTCCGCTTCTGATAGCTTATTCCACGCAGTTGCAGAGATGGCGAGGGATTTCTTTGAGTTAAGAATAACAATATGTGGTCTGTGTCCGTATTTTTTAGCAATGCGGTCTACTAACTTCTCTTGAGATGCTTTAAGTGCTGTATTTTCACGCTTTGTATAACTTTTAACCATTGTTTGAGCATAGTTGAGGTTTTTCTGATACTCCTTTACCTTCTTTTGTGCCTGTGCATATTTTGGGTGAGTTTTAGGAACTGCTTTCAGTAGTAAAATAATTTTCTGCCACTTACTAACAACGTCATTCCATGCCATCTCAGATTTAGCTTCTTGAGCAAGATTAGCTGCATCCTGTGCCATGTTAATCGCTTCAGCAAAAGAATCTGGTTGAGATTCTGGCGATCGCAATGGTTTAATCTTAGGCGATGGAGATGCTGGCGAAACTGTTGTTTGTAATGCTGCGGTAGATGGCGGTAGTTCAGAATCTGAACATCCAATTACCAGGGGAATTACAAAAAGAATTAAACCCCAAGACTTGATCATCATTTGATACAAGGAAGTTTGACATTATTCTAATTGGATGTGATTAATTAATTTATTATGTTTTGCTACAACTTGGCAGGAATACAAATGGCGATCGCACTGCTGACACCCAAAGCATAAATACTTAACCACAGAGGTCAACCAGTGGTAAGCCAAAGGTAAACACTTGGTCAACCTTTTGTTAGCCATCGGTCAACCGTTTGTACACCATTGGTTGACCCCTATAAAGATTGTTTATCAGCCTAAAAATAGGGGTGTAAAAAATTCTGTACTTACTACAGAATTTGGTTTAATACTTCATTTGAGGGCTGTTAGCATAGCATCGAGACAATAGAAGCTGCTTATATTTTCCTCTGCTTTCTGCTCTCTGCCATTTGAGCCATTAAGTAATTCGTGGGAAATTAGGGAGTGAAATTTACTAAAAGCTTTGTCCTGTAATGAATAGGAATTGTTAGAAGTGACTTGGCAGTGAAAAACGCCAACGCACCGCTATCGCGGTACTTACCGAAAATTACCATGATTGCTGCATCTTGATTTACTGCTGACTGCACTACCGTAGAGAAGCCCAATTTGTAGCACAGATTGGCACAGGAAGTACGCGAAAACTGTGCTACACGACTAACAAGGGAAGTTTTACCCGATAAAATAGCTGTGCGAAACTGTGCTACAGTTCAAAACCTGTAAACTCTTTACCTGCAAAGGTTACAGCGATAACTGAACTGTTAGAACTCTTTTGCAGCCCAATTTGATGAGAAATTGTGGACTCACTCCACAATTTTGCCCCTTCACTAGAACTATGAGCCGCATAAGCGCAACAATAACATGGGGTGAATAAGCGCAAAGCTGTCACTATGGGCAGGATAATAAATTTATGACAGAAGCCACGACCCAACCAAAAAGCGATTACGTTCCACAAGAATATATTGAAATCGATCCTGTTGTTGCCTATTGCAATTGGGTTTTAGGTCAACCATTTAAAAATAGTATCGCTAAGTTGGATAAGGCTGGTGTGATTGCCTATATCAACGGGATAGCTAATTCGGTAAATCCATCAGACCAAAATGCTAAAAGCTTTTGGGCAGGATATAAAGCTGGAGTATTAGGTACAGAAAAGTTAGCAGACGATGAAATATTTGCTATCGGGTACGATGCGGCGCTGGGAGTAGTTAAACCTCCAGCACCGAAGCGTAAACCGAAAACTTGATACGAATGAGGCAGATAAAAGATTTTATTTCAATCGCTGCTGGCTCTCTCGATTACGGTTATTCTAAATTTCCTGCTTTCTTAACAGCTTGTTTCAAGTCTTCAAAGGTAATAGTACCGTCTTCAGATCGATACATCGCTAGTAGTTCGCTGGGGCTAGTACCTGTTTCGGCTGAAATGACGGCATTTAAACCAGGGCTTAAAAAAAGCTCATTACTCGATACTTTGCCATCTTGATCGGTATCCAAGGTATTAAAAAGAGATTGAAGCTCTTGCTCAGTTGCCATAAGTTCAAGACTGCATTAGTTTTTTCAATTCACTATCTCAAAGTTT
>DATNQB010000039.1 GCA_036702875.1 Oculatellaceae cyanobacterium
TGAAAAGAGCTTTTTATAATTATTACAATATTGATCAATGAAACTAATTGTTAGTTGTGGAGTTCTAGGATGTTTCATTGTCTCCGTCTCCCTTTTAGGCTTCTCTTTTTATTTTACTATGAACAGAGTGACAAACTAGGGTTATGTTGAACCAGACCAAACTGTATTCGTTTGTTTAGTTCTGTGCATCTAGGTTAGCGATCGCTTGGGGATGAACAACTACAATTTCATTGATGCTTTGAAAATCATCTGGGTTAAACGTTAGTAAATGCGTTACACCATGCGCTAACATCACCGCAACCAACCGAGCATCATGTACGCGCTTACCCTGAATTTGGTAGCTTGTCACCAGATTGAACCAGTGGGGGAATATTTCTGGGGTTTCCTCAAGCTGCGGAAACTGACTTATAATTTGTTCAACTTCAGCATGAGTTCTTTCAACACTCCATCCCAAGCCATTGACTTGTGGTGGACGAGTTGCAACAACCCAAAATTCGATCATGTTCTGACTGGTGATATATAGCTGGTCGTTGTTTGCCAGAAGTCGAGTAACAGATAGATCTGCTAATGCTTGCAAGCCTGACGTAGGATCGCTACTTCTGAGTAAAACGTTAGTATCCAGCAGATAATTTGTCATTAGTCGTATATATTCTCCCGCCGTAGGGCTTCGTCTGGCAAATTAACTCCATCCTTATGACTTTGTACCCACTGGTGAAAACGTTCAGCACGTTCTTCAGGCGTGGCAGTTGCCCAAAAGGGTTGCTCTGGTGGAACAGGGGAAAGGATTACGCGATATTGCTTGGCAACGCTGTCGCTAAGGCTTTCTATCTCTACTACAAAGCGGGTGTTGGGCTGAATTGACTGTAAAATCTCGTCAGGTAACTGTAAGGTTCCTGATTCACTGACTTCAACTATCGAAGACATAGCGATCGCCTCCACGCAATCAATAAGGTGTCTGTTTACAGCTATTTTACTGATTCTTGAGTTGCCTGATTGCAGGTATCTATGGAGCAAAGTTTTGTAGCAATTCAACAGGAGCGAGCGCTAATTCAATAAGCTACGATCGCACAAGTAAGCAAAATTGAAGTTATGGAAAACCGGAAAATCCCCTCACTGGGGAAACACTCATCAAGGAAGTTTGTCGGCGCATTCGGGTTGCCCGTAGCTACTGGGATGCCCATAATAATGCTGCCTGTCGGGGAGAACGCGATCGCGCTTTTATCTTGGTTGACTGCTTATCCTGTTCCATAACTGGGAAAACGATTCAGTACGTCCCCGCGCAATAAGTTTTTTATGAGATGAGACCACTCTGTTCGATAAATTGCGAAGGGAATTTGGAGATTTAAAGGCTGCCTTAAAATCAAAATTTTCTCCTCCTTCGTCTTCAAACTCTGCATTAAGATCAATAATCAGATCTGCCAGAATGATTTGCATACACTCAAGTAAACAGGTTTTCTGATTAGGATCTTTATAAAAATCCTCTGGTTTCTTACAAAATGCCTTTCCTACTTCATCTTCTGATAAAGCCTCTGAAATAAGGTACAAGAGAAAAAATTTAGTGATTTGATAACCTGCGAATAACTCAGGTCTAATTTGTGATAAATTTTGTTCAATCTCTTTGTAAAGCTCAAATAAGGCTATGATCCTTCCGCCAGTCACTTCTGGGCGAGCAAAAATTTCCTGGTGCATATCATCGAAAATTTTACTGTACCGTTGAACCGATGAAGGACGCTTTAAATCGAAAGCAAGCAAGATTTGTCCAGCTAACGTATTTTCTATCACAGTACGCTGACCGGGTTCATCTCCACGCTTAATTTCATAAAAATACTCTGGGTAGCTATGCTCAATTTCTTGTTGTAATCTAACCTGAGTCTGAGTGTTAGATCTAAAATCTCGTGCTTGAATACCGTTTTGATTATTGCTGTTGTAGGTGATTTTTGATACAAGTCCTGCCTGATCAGCATTAACACGAATAATCCGAGTCAATATTCTCAAATCTTGCGTTACTTGGCTTCTATTATTGTACAAACTGGATACTGTTTGACAGCCATTAACTACTGAATATCCTTTAAGCTTAATCTTGTCTTCCTCTGATGTGTCTAGCTCTTCACAGATAATAGTTATTCCGTTGTGATAAAGCAGGAAATTGGTATGTTCCGAAGTATTAGATATGCTCTTTCCAATATCTTTATTAACTTTGGTCTTCTCTAAATTCTTTCTTAAGTTCAAATCAAATAGTTGTTGATTTTGTATCCCATCCATTCGGACAAGATCAGTGGCTGCAACAGGAGCAATCACAACTTTTGCAGTACTTCCAACATTGTACTGGGCATAATCATAACCAAAAACGTCAAAAGAAATCTCTGAGGTTGCAGGGATAGCTTTTTGACTAGGAACATACATTTGAGCAATCAAGGATTTATCCCACACCTCTAATTTAGTGGTTAATGAGGTCGCTCCTAGAAAACTTTCAGCATTTGAATCTTTGTCAGCATTGGTTATAAAAACACCACGCACTGTATATTTAGAAGATATAAAAATATGCTTGTATTCAGTAAGTAAATTTTTAAGTTGTATATTTCCAGTTGTAGAGATAATTGAATCTAGCCCCTCAGCCGTCTGTAGTTGTTCCAAACTGCCCACAAATTCTTTAAGCTGCGTATCTCCTAAAGTTTTTACAGGATTCTGTACTGTTTTAGATTGAAAAATATCTATGCACTCTTCATTTTCATTTACATAAATACCATCAATTCCCTTGTCTCCGTGTCCGTCACAGACTATATTTTGAACTTCAATAATTTCTAATCTGTAAATATTCACTAAGAACCAATCTAGGAATGCGCTGGCTTCTGCACGTCCTAGAACCTTGTAGGGCTGAACAAGTTGCATGAGGTTTGTGTAGTCTAGATTGAGCATAGAACCTGTATATGTGGGCTGAGTTATACAATTCTACATAATGTAGACCTAAAGAATATTCTTAGATACCTATGAGTAAGCAGGTTTTCATTGACGGCTCACGCCTCAATTTCCCAATCCTCTACTTGCAAACCCTCAACCCGCTCAAATTCCCGTGTATTGTGAGTTACCAGGGTTAAATTATTTACCAGGGAGATCGCTGCAATTTGCAAATCATCTCTTCATTACTTACCGTCTCCGTTAAAATCCGTAAAGTTATCTGTGTTTGTTCTGGTAGTATGTACATCTGTGCATATTATAATTGAGATGGCTTACCAATGGAATGAAGACAAAGCAGCAACTAATCTTCGCAAACATGGTATCGACTTCGCCGACGCAGTATCCGTTTTCTCAGATGATTTGGCAATTACAATTCCAGACGAGCGGTTTGATGAAGAACGATTCATTACGATTGGCATAGATGCTTTTGGCAGAGTTTTGGTTGTTGTCTACACGCTACGGGGTGATGAGATTCGACTTATTTCTGCCCGCAAAGCAACTCGCCTTGAGCAACAACAATATGAGCAGGAATAGTCATGGAAGCAGAATACGATTTTAGTCAAGGTAAACGAGGGGCAATAGAGCAAATCTCCTCTGGAAAAACTCGCATCACAATTCGGTTAGATGATGATGTATTAGCGTGGTTTCGCCACCAAGTTCATTTAGCAGGTGGAGGAAACTATCAAACGTTGATTAATGAAGCGTTACGTCAACATATCCAACAGAATCAAGAACCTTTGGAAGAAACTTTACGCCGAGTTGTCCGAGAAGAACTTAAGCGGATTGAAAAGTGAAGTGTTTGCACAGGGCTGATACTTCATAGCAATGGAATCACTTTTGAGCCAGAATTTGTGATTGAAAGCATTGGTTCACAGATAAGAGTTGCGAAGCCCTGCGGGCGCGATCGCGCTATCGCACATATTCTCTATCTTAGGCAAAGCATTACTGATTAAATTGTTTTAATCGCACATTCGTAGTATTCAGAGGCTAAATGGAAAATGTCGCTTGGTTGGATTTAGCATTAGGAGGATTAGCCCTAGTTATTTTGATTAGTGGGCTAGTAATGTTGTTAAGCGGCGTTTCTGCTTTGGGTAATAATAAAGATAAGTAGCGATCGCTCACGCCTCAATTTCCCAATCCTCAACCTGCAAACCGTCAACCCGCTCAAATTCTCGCGTATTGTGAGTTACCAGGGTTAAATTATTTACTATAGCGATCGCTATTATGGTTAAATATCCCCAAGAGAAACCATGATGAAATGGCGTGTTGTGCTTGAAGCTGATGCTGAAACGGGAGATTGGTCTGTTTGGTGTCCAGAATTACCAGGTTGTGTTTCGGCTGGAGAAACCGAAGAAGAAGCCTTAGAAAATATTCGTGAAGCGATCGCACTTTATCTTGAACCAGACCCAATTGAATTAAAATCAGGAGCAATTTTGCGGGAGATTTCCGTCGGATGACTCGCACCCGTCCCATGAATGCAGATGAAGTTGAGCGCATTCTAGAGCATTATGGGTTTCAATTGATTTCTCAAAAGGGTAGTCATCGTAAGTGGAGAAATCATGATCGCCAGCTTCAAGTAATTGTACCCTACCACAAGGGACGCGATTTGCCGATTGGTACGCTACGCAACATTATGATTGGTGCTGACATTCCAGAAAGCGAATGGAAAACAAAGTGAGGTAATCTTTCAAACTGCAAATGAACTATGTCGTCTCAAAATAAAAAGCCCAATGGATGTGGATGCTCAAGTATTCCGTTATCACTAATACTAGCTATCTTAGGAGGTGCTTATTGGTGGTTCAGCCAGAAAGGAAATCTAGATATCAGCCACCTTTTATCTAAGATTCAAGGAATAACTATTCCGAATGTAAATCAGATTACAGGTACTTTTTCATCCCCCACCCCCTCTTTATCAAGCAAGAACAATCCTACTCCCAGTAGTCAGCCAGCATCACGGAAAACAATCACACCTAAAAAGAAATTATTACCTCCAACTCCCTGGGAGAAAAAAGTAATTAGAGGAATTTATTTAAGTCGCTACCAAGTCACGAATAATGCTGATGAACAAACAATTCGTGCAAGAGTTCGTTACTATCGCTCTCAAGGAATTAATACGATTATTCACGGGGTTTGGGGCAATGGTTGTACGATGTACAAGAGCGACGTTATGCAGCAAACACTGGGATATGAAAGTTGTCCCAACCAGTTTCAAGAGCGATGGTTAGATTGGTTGATTGATGAGGCACATCAACAAGGTATGCAAGTCCACGCATATTTCGAGAAAGGGATTAAAATAGACAAAAATAGTCCTATTTATGATTTAGCAATTTCTCAAGGATGGTTAGTTCCTGGCGTGGATAAAACTTACGTAGGCATTGAGCAGTATGTCCTTGATGTGGAGGTTCCTGAAGTAGCTAGTTTCTTTAAAAATATCTTAGTAGAGTTTGTCCAAAAGTATCCCAAGATTGATGCAGTTCAATGGGATGATTATCTCGGTTATTATGCTGAATTACCTGGCAAAGTTGATCGCACCGCTAAATTAACTAGCTTTGTGCAGCCAATGATAGCAGCAATGAAACAAGCTAACCCAAAGGTAAGTTTTGATATTTGTCATCATAACCCTTATTGGGCTAAACGATATTTCGCAGCCGATTGGCAAAAATGGGATGTTGATCGAGTGTTTATTCAAGCTTATAATGAAGCGAATTTTCTTCCAGAATTAAGTTATGCCAAGAACTATGCTGGAATAGCCATTACCGAGCGACAATTCCATCATTTAAAAGAATTAGTAGATGATTCTGCTATCAAGAGCATTTTAGTTTTTCCTCTGTCGGGAAAACCCGAAGAAACAGCTTCTCGGTTAAAAAGTTTGATCGCAAACAATAACTAAGATGTGTTGACTTTTTTATTCCCTACTTTCCCGATGTTGTCTTCTCTACTTTTACTTTTTGTTTCTGTTTATTTATGTACAACTATAATCAATCTCCTAATCCTGGTTCGCCTGAAATTAGACGCGGACAATACTTCAACTATGTAGTGCCAAATGGTTGGCGCGTGGCTGAGGAAGGACAATTTGCCGTCGTCCTGTTTGCTCCAGATCATGCGGCTTTCACACTCATGGTCGGAAATTCTGGGCTGCCAGCCAACTACAACCCTTGGCAGTTTGTCTACGATAAGCTAATGGGGATGCAGCCAGAGCAACTACAGATGAACCCGCCCCGCCAAGCTCAACCGATTGCTGGCTATACAGTTGCTTATGAGTTTGACTACGCGTACACATTCAACGGCATCCCCTGCCGAGGCTTGGCTAAGTGCAGTGTCGCATATAGCTACAACATCTGCACAATGGTAGTTACCTGTGCCGCTTCACAGGAATCTCAGTGGGCTGGTTATGCTTCATGGTTGCCACAGGTGGCAGAGCAATTCACAGTCACAAATGGGGGAGCGTTCGGAATCAGTGGGGTTATACAGCAGAATAGAGAAATTGCGATCGCAGAGGGACAACGGGCAAGAGAATACCGTGAATGGCAACAGCGCACTTGGGGCGAGGTAAACCGCCAGCGCCATGAATCAATAGAGCGTCAAAATTTCCACTTTCGTGAAAACTTGGGCAATGTAGGGACTTGGACGAATCCATATGGATATGCTGTAGTCGAGTTACCGACAAGCCATCAATACTACTGGATTAACCGTCAGGGACAAATCTATGGTACTAACGACCCCAGTGAGAATCCCAATGTCGGCTCAACTCAAGATTGGGCGAGGATGAATCGCTATCAACCGTAGTCATTTCAGGTGGCAGAAATTGTTAAGTATGTGTTTGAAATTAAACGTTACTTACGATGACTGGGAAAATCAGTATACGTTTATTTATGCCCACCTACTTAGTTAAATTAGGATTTGATGTTTAAAATTGAGCTAATTATAATTATTGGTTAGTAAGTCATTAATTTATTGCACTTCATTTGACTCTGTTTCGATCTACGCGGCGGCAATTTATACAAGCAGTTACCCATTCGTCCAGTTTTACTGGGCAATGTATACGATCCTACCTTGGGAGATGATCAGCGCAACTTTTTAGGAATTGATGCAGCGCAAGCGCGTAAAAATCTCCAGCGCATCAACAATACCATTCAAGAAGTTGCCAACCGCTATGGACAATTAGTCGATCTCCATGCTCACTTCCTCAAAGGCTCACCATCCTGGTTTACAGCAACAATTGAGCCAAGTCTACAAGGTGCATCGGAAGTGCGTCGGGCTTTTCTCCCCTATGTTATCGGTTAATTTATACTTTTATACTACTACCTCAATTTGCTGATGCCAATTCCTTACCAAAGTAATTACTTCACAACAAGGAGAAGATCAATTAACCGAAACTTTCTGAAGTAAAGATCATCACACTACTATTATCCAGATCGTTATCTATTGGAACTAAACTATCATTCCCAGACAAATTACGGCTTTGAGCAATGCCAAAAGTTACTACTTGCAGCAACTTTTTAGGAGTAAACGACTCCAATTCCACCAACTTTCCTGCATCTAACCAGTTTAATTCATCTGTTGATAAACTAGCACGCACTTCTAATGGTAGTTCTTTGGCATTTCGAGCTAATTGATTGGAACTTTGTACAAAGACATCCCGGCTAGAAAATAATTGACGCGGCAATAAACCTAAATCATAAATAGTGATATTACTATTTTCAAACCAGTTAGAGTTAGTGCGTAAATGGTGAACTAAACCCACACCTCTAGGACTACAATCATGCAGGACATAAACTTTTAACTCTTGATTGCGGCGCACCATCTCCATAACAGTATTAAAGATATTTTGGGGATATCCAGTTACACTTAAAATTGCACAATTATTTTCAAAATGAAAGTTATTAGCAATTAATAATTGAGCAATCTTAGCACTATCACAAACAATTAAACGTTCAAAACTGTAGTCAGTTACATCACTATTTATTTGAGTAGGAAGGCTTTCTTCTGTTGGTGAAGGTAGCATTTTAGCAATTGTACCGTTAATTTGTGACCAACGCCCTAGCCACCCTGTAAATTCTCCTGATTGCAAGACAAATTCATTGCTGATTTGATTTGTTCGCCTTCCTTGCACAGTCCCTAAATAAATTGATAACATCCCTAGTATTACGCTGATTGCTAATACAAAAAAGTTGTTGATTATGGCTATACTTAAATAAATTCCAGCAATCAAAATAATTCCGCCGATTACTTGCAATAGTCTGGCGTAAGCTTGACGCTGTTGAGAATTTAGTTGTGGTGATTTAGTATTACGAAAAAATTGAAAAATGAAGTAGAGGTTAACAATAATTGATATGGCTATCATTGTAAAAAAAGACCCCTTAAAGAGGGTCGATAATATGCCGCCAATAAACAAAGGTGTCCAAACATTCAAAAATAGATAAATAAAAATCAAGCCACTTATAAAACTTTTTTGGCGTGAACGTTTGTCTAAAAGATAAAATAATTGCCGAGGAGTAAAAAACAAACTATCGTTAGCTGAAATTGTTTCAATTGTTTTAGCAAATAAAGTATCAGTTATTTTTAAATTTCCCAGAGATGTCGGTTCAAAAACAAATTGATGTTGACATCGAGAACAACGACCTGAATTAGCTGTCCGTTCTTTAAGATTATTGTCAGTTCCACAGTTAATACATTTCATATTACAATTTAAATTTTTTTAGTTAATCAAAAATTTGATGATTGAGTAAGATACTATAATCTTCTCGCTGACGAATCAAACGATGATTGTTTTTATCAATTACAACTTCGGCTGGACGTGGGCGATGCAAAAAATGGGAGGACATAGCATAACCATAAGCACCAACATCTAAAATAGCAATTATATCTCCAATTTTCAATGCTGGTAATTGACAATTTTTCCCTAAATAATCTCGTGAATAAGTAGTATTTCCGCAAATATCTGTAGGATGCTTTAAAGCTTTTTCTTGATTCCAAGTAACAATTTCTCGATACCCCCCGTGTACGGAAGGAACTGATAGATTAGCTACAGTAGTATCAACGCCGACAATTTGTTTTTCTTGTTGCCATTTAACAGAAACAACACTCGCAAGTAAGCTAGCACATCCAGCTATGGTAGCTCTTCCTGGTTCAATAATTAAATCAATGTTATTTGGTAATGTATTTAGCTTGGCTGTTAGCTCTGATCCGAACTCTTCCCATTTAAATGCTGCTTTGTTGTGGTGATAAGGATAACCAAAACCACCCCCAAAATCGAGATATTCCCAATCTGGTAAAAGTTTTGCTGTGGTAATGATAGTATCTATTACTTGTGTAAAAGCTTGCGTCGCATTAGTGCCAGTACCACGATAAAAATGTAACCCAGTTAATTTTAAGTTAGCTTGTTTAGTGAGAGCGATCGCGCGATCTAATTCTTCTGGTCTTACACCAATACGACTGTCACCCGTTATCTCCGGTAGATTTAATCGTAATCCTAAACGGGGCGCTTTTAATGATGTTTGTAATTGTTGATAAACATCACAACATAATTTTAATTGCGCCAAACTATCTAAATTAAGTGTTGTCACACCCCAATTTAAAACTTGCTCCATTTCAGAGCGATTTAAGTTACTACCACTGTAAATAATTTTTTCAGGTTGAAAGCCTGCGTGTAATCCTAAGTAAATGTCTCCAGGCGTATTAGCATGAAGTCCCCATCCCAGAGATTGAAAAATTTGCAACAGTGCGACATTTCCATTAGTAACGCTAGCAAAGTGAAACTGAGTGCGGGGATAGGAAATAGATTGAGTAATATGCTGAATTGTTGCTCGTAAGCGATCGCTCTGATAAACATATAATGGTGTACCATAAGCAGCAATTAATTCTTGAGCAACTTCTAATTCAAAAGGAGTATTAAATGGCATACTAATTTTTAATCTTTCCATTTTCTGCTAAAGCTCCATAACTGACGAGGGAACCAAAAAGGATGATCCCAAGCATAATTATTCGACTCCTCACCTAAAACTGTTGTCCGCCAAACTTCCCACATTATTAGTAACCACAGCATCTCACCCAGACGACGACTTTTAATAGTTGCTCCGATGTCACCTGCGACGATATGTGCAGCTAAATGCGGTTGCCAAATTTTTTCTGCTCGTAGTTTACCTGGATTTAGCCAAGTACCAACAAAACCCCACAATTGATTTAAACACCAGTAGGTTAAGGGAACTTCCATCCCCCGTTTTTCGCGCCATACAATTTCAGGGGGTAATAAATTTTCTACCGCACGTTTGAGGATGTACTTTTCACAACTTCCTTGTAAACACAGTTTTCCTGAAAGCTGAAATGTCCATTCGGCTAAGGATAGATCGCAAAATGGCGATCGCACTTTTAATTTATGTGCAAACGCAATATTAGTAGCGCGTGGGTGAATATTTTGCGCTCCTTTGAGCATTAATGTTGCTCGACGCAAACGATGTAACACCGATGTGGAAAAACTTGGATCTAAAGCTGCTTCTAACCAATATTCAGGATTAATTTGTTGCACTTGCTCATAAACCGCAGGTTGAAAAATCTGAGATTCATAACCATATAAACGATGAAAGGTGCGGAGATATTGAGAGGAAAAATTTTCTTTACCTGTGGGATTTACTGTATTGTATACTTCGGCTGCAATCAATGGTTTATTTGTCCAACCTGCAAACAATTGATCGCCACCTTCGCCATTAAAAATTACCTTTGTTTCTTGACTAGCTGCTTGAGCTAATAAAAATAAAGGAACTGTCACGCTATCACCAAAAGGTAAATCTAAAGCTTGAGCAGTATGAATAATACTTTTGCGGATACAATCCTGTGTTGCTGCTACTTTTACTAAAGGAATGTTAAGGAATTGTGCGACTTGTTCAGCATAAGGTAATTCGGGAATTCCAACATCACCAAAATCTAGGGTATAAGCTCTAACATTTACTCCTGCTTGCACTAAGTGTGCAGCAACAATCGCAGAATCTAACCCTCCAGATAATAACACTCCCACAGGTTCAGAATTGAGATCCGCTATTTGACGTTGAATAGCATTTTTCAGGAGGGTTTGCAATTGTGAAATTGCTGTTGCTTCATCTGCAATCAAATTAGATGATTCTCGCCACTCTAATAATCTTTCTTGTGTAGGTTGTGAGGAAATTTTTAATTCATTGCTAGTTTGCCAAATTAGTTGAGTACCCGCAGGTATGGCAAAGATATGATTAACTGGTGTCAGTGGAGTTGGTATATATGAAAAGCAGCTATATCCATATAATCCAGCAATGCTAACTTGAGGATTTTCAATTATAGGTAATAATAATTGCAATTGGGAAGCAAACCAAATTACTTCTTCTGTTTGAGTCCAATATAAAGGAACTCGTCCAAATGCTTCTCTTCCTAAAGTTAAATGATTAAGTGGATCTATCTTTACCCAAGCATCTGCTGAATCTCTTAAACCATCCGTAGATACAGTTACATAAATACTGTTATTGGAATTAACTTTTGAGGAGTTCGTGTTAACACCAAAGCAACCAATTTGGGATAAATATTGTTTTTTTTGCTTAATAAAATTGTTTGGTACTAGCCGTTGAGCAGTTTTCCACGCTCCAGGGGCAGCACTCAATATTTGAGATAAAGTTTTATCGAGGTTTTCCTGATTTCCATAACCCCAGTAACCGACAAATTGGCATACTTGAGGATAGATATTTTGCATAAATAAGTTTGGGATGAATTATATAGTTTTTCCCTGTTAACCAGATATCAAACACAGAGTAAATTAACTAATTGACAGTAAAAAATTTATTTAACAGTAAAAGATGTTGTGCTGAGAATGCGATCGCCTAACAACATTTGCACTTTCCAAAGCCCAGGAGTAGCACTACTATTAAATTGATAGCGACAATATGTATTCCACGTCGCGCGATCAATTGTTTTAGTTTCCCAACTATTTTGATGCACAATTTGATTATTAGGATCTATCCAGTTACAGTTAAGTGATATTTTTTTACCAATCGGTGCATCTTGCAAAGTGACGCGATAAAAAATTAGCGGACTAACTTGACGGCTAATTGTAGTTACATTATTTGTACCATCTTGGTTAAGACTAATTTGGCTTTGAACTGTGGAAACTTTTTCTAATGCTTGTTGTTGCTGTTGTGAGATAATAGTGGTTAGTGCGATCGCTGCAATTATACTAATAATTGCTCCCGTAGCAATCCAACGCTGACGTTTTTTTTCAACAGCTAAAGCTTGGCGGCGCTGTAATTGTATTAACGCTTCATCTAGCAATTCTGGTGGCAAATTTAATTCTTGTAAAATTTCTTTAACTTGTTCCGAATTGAGTTCCTGTTCGCGCTGTTGTTTGAGTTGTTCTACTTCAGCGATAATTTGGTTAAGTTGATTTGGCGTTAAGTTATTTTTCATCGTTTTAAGTCAAAGAGTATTTAACGCAAAATTCCTATTTTGTCTGGAGATTATAAGCTAACGCCTAAACTTCCTCTTGAGTAACCAGAGAAACGATGAAATTAGAATTAATCACATCTTCAGGGAGAAAAGGAGACTCAACCGGAAAAGTTTGAGCGGGTAATAAGGTTTCAGCACTAGCATCAACAACAGCATTTTTATAGACATCAGCAAATACTTCAAGATAGTAAGGTTTGAGACTGGGGCTATCTTTTAACAGAGATTCAATTTGACGGCGTTGCTCTAAAATCGTACCTCTCCAACTAGAGGAACGTCTTTCAGGTTGATATTGATATTTAAGTAGGTGCATCAATAAAACAACTAATCTGCTTTTAAGTTCCCGTCGTTTATCCTTACCCATGTCCTCAATTTCTTCAATTAAATTATCCAAATCTAACTCATCAAATTTGTGATCGCGCAACAGTTGAGCCGTTGTAACGATCCACAAATAAAAATCAATATCATAAAGATTTTGTTGATGGGTCAGTTTTAAGTTAGTGGTCATAAGTAAACCTCGCCTGATTCTTGGCTATTTTTAGCTTAAACTAAATCAATAAATCTGTAATCGTCTCTTGAAAGCCTAATTTACTAACACGACGTGAAATTATCTAGTTCATCTTGGTGCATATCCTGGGGAGAAACACCGTACCTCTACGAAAGAGAGGGAAAGAAAAGTAGTCTAAGATTACCAAATCTGTTTTCCCGCCCAAATTTAACCACTAAGTGCGAAAATGTTTTAAAAGAAAGTCTGATTTGGCGAGATGAGAAAATTTGCATATTCACTCCCAACCCAAGTTTGCAACTAGCATTTAGTTCAACAAAGCGATTTGTGGTTGTGGGAGATATCTGGTTAACTAATCGTCAAGAATTGTTACAACAATTAGGGACAGTTTCAAATCAAAATACTGATTGTCAAATTGTTGCTGAACTTTGGGAACGTTGGGGAGTAGAATCACTAACAAAGCTAGTTGGTATGTTTGCCTTAGCTGTGTGCGATCGCGAACTTCAAGTATTATATAACGTGCGCGATCGCGTTGGTTCATACACCTTATACTACACGAATCAAGGCTCTACTCGTTGGATTGCTCCACAACTTAGAACTCTCGCACCTTATCATTCTCAAGATTTGGATTTAGTTGCTTTACGAGATTATCTTTGTTGCGCCTTTGTACCAGGAGAACAAACACTATGGCAACAAGTGCGCGAATTACGCCCTGGAACTTATTTAACTTTACCAGATGAGCGAATTCAAGTTTATTGGCAAGTACAAGAACAGATTACCGATAGTAATCAATCATTGCAATGGCATAGTACACAATTACGCAATTTGCTTAACCAAGTAATCCCAGAATATTTACCCACCAATCAACCCGTTGGTGTGTTTTTATCGGGAGGATTAGATTCTAGTTGTGTGACTGCTTTAGCTACTAAATTTCACACTCATCCAGTACATACTTACTCTATACATTTTGGCGAAGACTGTCCTAATGAATTAGAATTTTCTAGTTTAGTTGCTAACCATTGTCAGACACAACACCACATTTTAGAAATTACTTTTAAGCAAATGTGGGAATATTTGGTAGAAACTATGGCGGATTTAGACGATCCAATTGGCGATCCGCTTACAGTTCCCAATTTATTGATAGCAAAGTTAGCAAAACAGACAGTAGAAATTGTCTTAAATGGTGAAGGCGGCGATCCGTGTTTTGGTGGCCCCAAAAATCAACCTATGCTGCTTAATAGTTTATATAGTTCTGTTAGTAATCGCAGAGATTATTTATCAGCTTATTTGCTATCTTTTCAAAAATGTGCTGCAAATTTACCGCAGTTGCTCAAACCGGAAGTTTGGAATGCTGTTAAACAAGCACCGTCTGTTTTTGAAGCTGATTTAAATAGTGATGCTAATTATTTAAATCGTTTAATGCGATTAAATATTAAATTTAAAGGCGCAGATCAAATATTAACTAAAGTTAATAATATCAGTCATGCCGTTGGTTTAACTGCGCGATCGCCATTATTCGATCAGCGAGTGGTTGAGTTAAGTATGAAAATTCCCCCAGAATATAAATTATCTGGAGTTCAGGAAAAAGCTGTCTTAAAACAAGCGGTTGCTGATTTACTCCCACAGGCAATTTTAGAGCGTCCCAAAAGTGGGATGATGGTTCCTGTGCAGTTAGGGTTTCGGAAGTTTTGGCAACGGCAAGCTCAAAAATTATTATTAAGTCGTAATGCTGCGATCGCACCCTATCTTAACCAATCTTTAATTCGTGAACTGTTGAATTATCAAGGAGATACTTGGAATCGCTATGGAGTAAAGCTTTGGCTATTAGTTAGCTTAGAAATTTGGCTGCAAGGGAATATAACAGATGGCAGGTTAATTAGGTATAGTAACAATAGTTGAATTAGCAATAATCTGACTAATTCTCCCAAGATTTACCAGAATTTACTCGGTTACTACTTATTAAAAAAATATATGTTTGCCAGAACACGCCGAATTGTAACTCAATTTTTTAGTAACTCTAGTAAAATCAACAACGAACCACTCAATAAAGTGAGTTTGATTGTTATTATTCTGATTGATATTTTTATTTTAGTTAATGTTTTTACAGGTCTTGATGATATTAGCAGATGGCATATCGACCCTTCCCAGTCTTATCCATGTTATTCCGAGTGGCAAAATTACCAAAAACAACCCAATAAAGACACTCTAGATAAAAAGTATCAATTTTTCAGGCTTTCTTTGCCCGATAACAATAACAATCAGCCTAGTTTTGTTTCTACATATCAACAAGCTGAAGAAGGACATTTAGGAAAAGTTTCAGAAACCTGCTTACAATATGCCGATTACAAAGATAAAATTAATAATTCTGCAAATCAGCAAGCCCTAAAAGCAATTGAGCAAAAACAAGCAAAAATTAGTACTCTTGAACAAGCAAGCCGAACTATTCGTAGCCAATATGATTCAACACTCTTAGAAAAGATTGCAAATCAGTCTCGCAATCAATCCATTAATTCAGTTGGGGCTGAAAAAGCCAAACAGACGTTAGAGCAAAATAATCGCACAATTTCTATACTTAGAAAAGAAATTTCTCAACTTAAAAACGAATTGATTTCTAAGCCGGAAAGTGTTAGTTTTATAGCCTTTCTTGAAAATGACGAAAATTTTAAGGAAGTTGAAAAAGGCTATCGACAGGCATCTTTTTGGTATCCCAGCATCCAATTTGGTTTTCAATCTCTCTTTCTGTTGCCGCTTATTTTCGTTGGTTTATTAGTTCACAAATTTGCTCAACGAAAAGGGTATGGACTCATCTCCCTGATTAGCTGGCATTTGCTAGTGATATTTTTTATACCCCTAATCCTTAAAATCTTTGAATTTCTGCAAGTCGGGGTAATATTTAAATTTCTCTTTGATATCATTAGTGCCTTGTTTGGCGGATTACTTTTCCTAATCAGTTATCTTTATATATTTATAATTCCTCTGGTTGGGTTTGGAATTATCAAGTTTTTTCAAAAAGTGGTCTTTAATACTAAAGCCCAAGTAGCTAGAAGGGTTCAAAAATCCTGCTGTATCAACTGTGCCAAAACAATTAGACACCACGATAGCTACTGTCCGCACTGTGGTTATTATCAATACGTTGAATGCCAAAACTGTCACAATCTTACTTACGAACATCTGCCATACTGTAAACAGTGCGGACATTCTCAAGAACCGAGTAAATTGTAATCGGCAATATCATAAAAATTGCTCCTCCTTGATGGAATCTTGAATCATGGCAGCTTCACATCGTATTGCACATCTTTTTAAGACCCTGCCACATTTGTCCGTTGCTTTTAGTGTTTCCTTTTTAAATTAGTTGTTTGATTAAAAATGTAGCCGTGAAATATTCTAACCTCAAAGCCATTTTCGCTGAGGAACAGACCGGACGAGGATTGTTAGTCATCGGACTCGACTATGAAGGTCGTCAGGTAGAAGTACTATTTCAAATCACTACTGAACCGAAAATGGATTGGGAGGCAATTAATATTCGGTATTTGTAAGAATAGTGAGCGATCGCACTCCTAAAAATATTCTTCTATTTCTCAGTATTAAACCGAGGATAAATACTTATCTGTTGGGTAGAAAACAGCTAGAACAGTCCTAAAACTAGAAGTTGATTAAAGTTTAGATGGGTTTAATAAGATTTCACAGGACTTACGCAAATTCTGAAAATCAACACCATCTGTAGGGGCAATTCCCCCGTGGTTGCCCCTAGATTTAGTGTCTCTGCGTAAGTCCTGATTTCATTGATATGGTTAAGCGTGAACCCACAATTTTAATCAATTCGGTAAAACAATATGAATCGACAGCGTTATTGGCTATTATTCATCGCATTTGTATTAATTGTGCTGTCGTGGTGGGGAGTACTTTCAGCACGTCATGGACTTGTAGTGAGATCGCTTACCAGTAATCAAGTACCAATGTTGTACATCGCACCGCAACAAGCCGATCGTGTGCCTGGTGTACTCGTAGCACATGGATATGCAGGTTCAAAGCAATTGATGTTGGGTTACGGATATGTGTTAGCACACGCTGGATATGCAGTAATGCTTTGGGACTTTAGCAGTCATGGAGCGAATACTACTCATAATACAAATTCTCAATCACTACAACAAGATTTAGAGATTGCCACTGCTAGTTTAGTAGCACAGCCGGAAGTAGATCCTAAACGCTTGGCATTATTAGGGCATTCAATGGGTAGTGGTGTAGTGATGTCAGCCGCAATTAATGAACCCTTACGTTTTGCTGCGACTGTAGGGATTTCCCCAACTGGTGCTGCTGTCACACCAGATATTCCGCGTAATCTCCAGTTACAAGCAGGTAGTTGGGAAGGTGGCTTTATTCAAAATGCCCAAAAGTTATTACAAAAAGCAGGCGGAGAGAATCAAAACTTTGCTTCAGGAAAAGCGCGATCGCTTCTAATTATTCCTAATGCTGAACATATCACTATTTTGTGGCGTAATGCCAGTCACCAAGCCGCTAGAAAATGGCTTGATGCTACTTTCAATCTATCTAGCCAAAACAATTATATTGATCGGCGGATGGCTTGGTATGGTATGCACTTAATTGGCTGGCTGCTGGTTTTGGGCGCAGTTTCTCCGAATTTGACAACACCAGTTAAACACAAAGTACATCCTATAAGAAGTGCAATTGGTTTAATCGTTGCCCCACTTGTAGCTGGTGGCGTACTGCAAGGCTTAAGCCAAATTATTAACTTGCATAATTTGGGTGGGATTATGGTTGGTGGTGCGATCGGCATTTGGTTTGGTGTGGCAGGTTTAGTTTGGTTAACTATAATTACAAGCCTGCCACGTCCCACATTTAAATCTCTAATCGTAGGAATTTTACTATTTGTATTACTGTGGATTAGTTTTGGATTGATGGCACAGTTTGTTTGGTTGCAATGGTGGTTAATTCCAGCCAGACTTCAGCTTGTTCCATTATTATCTTTAGCCTGTCTGCCTTGGTTTTTAGCATCAGGAGTTGCACAGCATGATGCGGGATTAGGAGGACGTTTTTTCTGGTGGTTTGGGCAGAGTTTAGCTCTGGTTTTAGGTTTTATTTTTGTAATTAATTTACTACCCCAACTCAGTTTTATTTTCTTGTTACTACCAGTATTTCCTTTACTAATAGCTATTTTGACCTGGGCAAGTTCTGGGTTAAATGAAATCTGGAGTTATGCTGTGGGTAGTGCTTTATTTTTTGGTTGGGCTATAGCTGCGGCTTTCCCTCTATCTACTTAAACAATATCAGCAGAAGCAGGCTAAAGATAACATCCGAACTGTTCTTTCTGCGATCGCATCCTCACAGACTCCTGCTTCTCTTGCCCTAGAAGCACACCATCAAAAACATAGCTAAAGAATCGCAGATGGTAGCAGTACAGGTTCATTATGGCTTGTAAGGAGGTTCGCAACGAGAGTCATAATATAAACTAGCATCATCTGTAAATTGTTTATATCCCCATCTCCCAAAACTATTACCAACCCCATCCCCTAAACAATATTGATAGTCGTAGATCGTTTCACCTCCAAAGCGCCTTGATAATTCGTTCCAGGCAGGAGGTTGGTAGCCAAAAATATAATTATAAAATTTGGCAGCCGCCGCCTGATCGTAATTATATGTTCCCTGAAAACTCTCAAAACTTCCATTAAAATTAAGAGTTATCTTTTTAGCTTTATTATTTACAAAAGTAATTGAAAAGTTGCTTTTTGGAAACTTAGGGAATAACAGCTTAAATTTAGCTGGAGCATAGGTATAAGTAATCCCTTCATTAGTTGTTAGTCGAGTTTTATAACCTCCAAAATAACGTTGGATTGTTTGAGTGGTTTGATTTAGTACAGGTCGCCCAGCTTGAGCAGATGGCGCAAAAATACCGTTCAAAAGCAATAATCCTAAAGACAACCCACTAATTGCGCTTGAAATATGACAACGTTTCACTGTGTTATTTTCTCCCAAAATCAAATAACTGTACCACTTGAAGTAAAACATATGAATCCAACCGTTACGATGTCACAACAATTTTTGTAATAAGCAATCCTTTGTTTTCAAACTAAGTTTAAGGCTAGTGTGACTGAGTGCCAATATGATTTAAGGGCAGCCGCTACGAAATTTTTTGGGTAATAATTGACAGTTAGAAACTGGGTTGCTATACAAGTTCAGCATAGTCAGATTAGTCAAACCCGCTAGTGGTTTCACATCACTGATTTGGTTGCTACTCAAGTCCAGCCTAGTCAGATTAGTCAAACCCGCCAGGAATTCCACATCACTGATTTGATTTCTATCCAAGTGCAGCGTAGTTAATTTAGTCAAACCCACCAGCGGTTTCACATTACTGATTTTGTTTTGAATTAAATTCAAAAAAGTCAGATTAGTCAAACCCGCAAATGGTTCCACATCACTGATTTGGTTGCTACTCAATGTTATATCCGTCAGATTAGTCAAACCCGCCAGTGGTTTCACATCACTGATTTCGTTTTGAAACAAGTTCAGAAAAATCAGATTAGCCAAACCCGCCAGTGGTTTCACATCACTAATTTGGTTGCGACTCAAGTTCAGATCAGTTAATTTAGTTAAACCCGCAAGTGGTTCCACATCAGTGATTTGATTTCTATCCAAGTTCAGATTAGTTAATTTAGTCAAACCCGCTAGTGGTTTCAAATCACTGATTTGATTTATATTCAAGTTCAGATCAGTTAGATTAGTCAAGCTAGCCAGCGGTTTTAGGTCACTGATTTGCTCATCAACCAAAACCAACTTCGTCAGATTGCGAAGTGCTTGAATTCCCTCTAATGAGGTTATTCCTTTGTGACTGGCATTTAAATTAGTTACCCTTTGCAAGGCTTCTAACGTTATCCGCGTGCCATCGGGAATCCCTACCTGCTGCCTAATCGCAGCTTCCAACAATTCATCCTTAAATTTAACTTCGTTTTGAACCTTCGATGTATCTATAGCTGTAACTGTTTTCTTAGTTGTAACTCGCTTTTTAGCTATAACTGGTTTCTTGGCTATAACTCTCTTTTTAGCTATAACTGTTTTTTTAGCTATAACTCGCTTTTTAGCTTTACGAACTTTGGTTTTAGAAGCAGTCTTGGCATAGCTTGGTGCAGTATGTACGAAAGAATCCATCGCCATACTCCCTGTTACACCCATTAATAAAGCTGAAGCGACAACAACTTTAACAGGTAGTTTAGTAACAATATATTTAACAGAATTAATGATTGAAGATAAAGAATTTTTGGTAGTGCAGGTAAGTTTCATTCTTTTTTGGGTGATCATTGAATTCGATTGATTTCAGTATTTCCTGAATACCATTCTTTCGTGGTGTGAGTAGTAACCACTTTATGTATGCGTCTACCAGAGAGTTGCTTTAATTCCTATTCGTTGGTTAAAAGTAATACTTTAGTAGTAGTTAGTTAGACAAGTGACTATTTTGAGATTTTGGATAAAGGTATAAATATGACACCAGCAAGAAGAGCGAACTGACAAGTCAGCGCTTCGCTATCGCAGTTTAACTAATTTCACATTGTGAAAGGAAACCCTGATTCAATTTATATAGCAGTCGCCAGGGTAGTTAAGCCACTTTTTCCCCACACCCACGCGGGGCTATATAAACAAAGCCCGCCTGCGCGGGAACCTTGCATTAAGCGCCCTGGCAGTTGCTATATAACTATTAAAGTCTTTGACCCACATTACTTTTATCTGGTTCCGCCGCCTACCCTTTTTCTTTTAAACCTTCTCGCTTGTTTAGCCGTACCAGTTGTTGTATCACTCTCATGAAAGTTAACCCTGTAACTAGCTTGAGGAAAAAATTTGTTGATTTCTTAATAAAATCGACAAATCCTTTAGAAAAGAAAGCTTGAAATGTAGACAGTATCAATTCTAAGAACTTTGTTTTCAACGCTTCTTGTTGTGCTTATGCGCTTTCTGAAGCAATTGATTATTCACCAAATAACCAAAACCAGCCTTCTCTAAACGCATAATTAACTCTTCAACAGTATTTCTGAGTGCTTTAGCCGTAGCTTCCAAATGCCAATCGTGGGCTGCTAATTGACTGAGTAAATAAACTCGACGAGTTTGTGCTTCAGATAAACGATAAGTTTTGAGATATTCCAATTCCCCATTATCTCGGACGATCGCTTCACCAATATGATTTTCTGTTTTCAAGTGCAAATCTGTAATAAAGCGCTGTAAAGTAAAATTACCTGCTGTGTAAACTCGCTTGGCACTCACAGAACGTCCGAGCAAGTCTCCTGCCATAAATCCGTGAAATTCTCCCCACTCTGAGCGCATTATATCTAGGGCGTGTTTCAGAGATGCGATACTATCAATTTTTTCCTCATCAATTGAGGGTTGCATGAATGTAGTAGAGCCATGCTGCCCATAGTAATAAAGCAATTCTCCGTAAAAGTCTAACAGCAAACTAGAATGTAACGCCCGGTAATCTTCTGGTGTGGGAACCACAAACGCAGAAGCCAAAGCTTCAGAAACAAATAGCAACACTCCCACTTGTTGGGAGTGGATTTCAAACACCCGCAGTGCTTCTTCCAATCCTAAAATCTCTCGCCCGGCGATCGCAGTTTCATAGCGAGGCGATAATCCCTGACGCAGTGCTTGTTTTGAGTATTCGCTCCAAGCTACTTGCGGCCCCGAAAAGAACAATGAAAGAAAGCCCTCCATTGCTAAATGTAAAGGCAAGAATCGCAACTGATGCTCTGCTTCCCGTTTAGCCATCCGGTGCATTACTTGGACAGAAACAGCGCCACACGCCAACCGCTTACCCTCACTCATCAGCTGCCCACCAAGAGCAACCGCAGGATAACCATCATCACTCCAAGAAAGAATCAGTCCATGTGGCACGTAGGAGATATACTTCACCCCAGGTGCCATCATCTCGCCTTCCAAAGAAACAATTGTGATATCAGAATCGTAATTACGACTCGATAGCCGCAAATCATAACGGACATTTTGCCGTATTAGTGGCACTATGCGAATTGCACCCCAAACCTGAGAAGGAGCAATTTCTAAACCTTTAAGGGCGATGTTTTCTATTAAATGAGCTTTTTTAGACATCAGCAAACTCTTACTTTTTAGAACTATCTAACGGATTCAGCCAGCATTTGTTGTGCTTTAGCAGCAAGATATTTCTCTAATTCTTCTAAAGGAGCAGATCCTTCAGCGAAGCGAGCAAAATTCAGCATTGTGGGCAGATCTTCTGCATCTCGTAACCCAACCGTAGGAATTAACGGACTAATAGCACGTAGGGAGAAGTCGTCAGAGTTAAAGACTGGGTTGCAGTGAACAATCCCAGTTTGGCGAGTAGGATCTAACTTGGTACGGTAAAGTCGCAACACAAAAGCTGCACCATCAGGAGGGTCATTTTCCCAACCATCAGAGATTATTACTACTAATTCTGGATTCCATGAAAGTGCTTCTAGTAAAGGAGTAGCTAAGTTAGTTTGTCCTTGGGGAATAACTTGCAAAGGGTTATCTACTGGAGAAGTCCAAAAACAATGGAATTCTTTAGAGGCAGTTGAGAGTAAATAGTAAACAGCTAAAGCCACACCCAAGGGACGGCGACGTTTTTCCGAGGAACCAAAGCTAGAGTAGCTACAATCTAGTACTGCTGCAACTCGTCCTAAACGCATGGGTGAACGGCGTAATAAAGAAAATGCTGATTGCTGTAAAGCTGAGTGCCAAGTGTCATATTGTAGCTGCCGTTCCTGTAAAGATAGAGACAGCACATACATTGCCAACCGAGTCAGGGGAAGGCGATGGAAATCAACTTCAATTTCTTTGCCGACACGCTTACCACTTTGTTGAAGGCGCAACTTTTCAGTAATCGTCATTTGCGACTCAATGCGCGACAAAAACACATCGCGGGGAATGTTATGCTTAATTGCCAAACCCTCTGCTACTGTGAAGGGCAAATTATATATGGCATTGGCGCTGTAATATCCCTGTCGGAACTTCTCAAACAACTCGGTTTGGAAAGATTTTTTCCAATTTCCAAATAAGAATAAACCTAACTCTCCTTCTAGCTTGAGGTGAATATGAACCGCAATAGACCGAATTTTGGAGCGATACTTGACAGCATCAAAGGCTAATCTTTCAGTGCGACTAGCTAAATATTCTTTGGCGATCGCACGTGCGCGACGATTATTGATTCTTCGTTGCCGAAGTTGTTGTAATATCTTAAAAGCGCGTTGTGGGGGTAAAGCTTTCAGGGTAGCAGCAATTAAAGCGCCTTCCTCTTCTCGGTATTCTGGCAATGTTTCTTTCCCTGTTGCCAGTAACTTCAGAATAATTTGACTCTGGTTAAAATGATTAATCCCTGCTGCTAGGCTACGAGCATATAACAGACGATAGTTGCCTAAAATATAATCGTGGAGAAAGTCAAGAGACACCTTTTGACCGTAGGCATCATCGTAGAACTCACGTTGTCCCGTACAAGCAAGACAGGCATTGATAAACATTACCAAGTCTTCTTGTGCAACTTGTTCTACTCGACTTTTCCAATTGCGATCCATAACCGACTGCTATTGATACATAACAGTTGTAGAGTCGGGTGTAGTCTAAAAGCACCGTTCGGGGAATGGCGGCACGACTAGCTAGTGCTATGTTACAAATAGAGTTCGGAAATCGTACCAAAGTCCCGCAAACGGTTATTTCAAATTAACACAAGTGAATAATCCACCGCTATAAAATCGGGTGAGATGTTTTAGCTACTAAATTTCTCCACTCGGTAGTTAAGTGCTTAGTTTTGTTACAAAATCGTGTGGACTAAAAACATTTCTTCAAATCGTGTCCTCAACCACTTTCTCCAATGGTCAATATACCTAAGTGCCAAAGTGGACAATGGCTGCGCGAATGGCGATGAACCATACTGCCAGGGTAGCGAATAGGTATAGGTAAAACCGAAGCATAATGTAATTGAATGTGCAATGGACAATGCTATGCAATGCGCGAAATATAACGAAGACCCACGCGGCGTTGACATATACTGCATCCACCTGCTTTGTCATGAAGAGGTATAAGACTAGCGCGTAGAAAATTACCGGAATCTCAAACAGGTTCTTGAGGTTATCTGATGGATTCGATACGCTTGGTGGCGATATCTGCGCCAGTTGATCAGGTGTAGTAGGTAAAGCAAGCTCCTGCGAGTGGCTCTTAATACTGGTAAAAAAACTGATACGGCGGATGTACATATACACCCAGACCACGAGTGTCAGAAACACTGTTGCAAAGAAGGGACTGAAAATTGCATCTTGCGCCATTTATACCTCTCAAATTTGCTCGTTGCGATCATTGACAGACGATAAAATGCGCGATACGCCATGTACAAGGCTTGAAGAAACATAAAATAAACTAAATCCAATCAAAGGATGTAGTATCTCTAGGTGAAAAGGAGTTTTTATATGAATGCTGGCAAATTGTAATCCCAGCAGCACTGGTAGAGTTGC
The DNA here is from genome assembly GCA_036702875.1 of Oculatellaceae cyanobacterium. GTDB lineage: Bacteria > Cyanobacteriota > Cyanobacteriia > Cyanobacteriales > PCC-9333 > Crinalium. Next base: position 24,412 of record DATNQB010000039.1, read on the forward strand.
GGTGAGACGTTGTATTCGGCGTGGGAATGGGGTAATGAATGACCATAAAAGTAAGACTAATGACAGTCCACTATAGCCTCGTACTAGCCAAACGTGAATATGCCACCATTCAGGATTACTAAAGTAAGCGACCCCAACCGTTAATAGCTGAAAAATCAAGCAGATGTTAAAGACTACTGAAGTCGCATAAAAGCCAAGAACAAGAGGGCGTATGCTCGCACTATCAATTTCTGAACTTACTGTCATATCAGGTGGTTTTGAGATTAAAGATAATATAAACAAAGCAATTCGATGCTTCTAGACCTCGATCGGGTACACTTTGGTCAATACCTATGACAAGTCCCTTGAAGTTTCTGTTTGAAGCTATCGACCAAGCCGATAGTGAAGATGAAATGCGATCGCAAATCGTCCCCCAAATTGGTGAGTATTTTGTAGCTAAACGATGTTCCCTTTTTTTCTTCGATCAACTTCCTGATTTAAATAAAAATCTGCAAAAAATACTGAAAATAGGGCTATCAGTCGAACATAATCCTGTAGTGCGTTATTTAGTAGAGCGTCATGCTCCTGTCCACGAGGCATTAGTAATGTCGCCAAAGGCTTGGACAATCATCTGCCCCCGTCCGGATCATTGGCACGTGATGGCGGGGCCGATCGTAAATCGTGGTCAATTAGTAGGTGTCGTAGGCTGCACCCGTGAAAAGTCTATGCCTGCTTTTGATACACAAAATCTAGCTGATTTGAGTGCTATCTGCTTACATTTATCTGTTTGGGTGACAACGGTGCAATCTTGTAGCGACTCAAAAGAAGTATCCCAGCATCAACTTAAAGGTAGCTCACGCTTAACGCCTCGTGAAATGCAGATTGCACAATTAGTTGCTTTGGGACGAACGAATGCAGAAATTGGAAATGAACTTTGGATTACGGAAAATTCTGTCAAGCAGGCATTGAAGCGGATGTTCCGTAAGATTGAGGTTTCGTCGCGTGCCGAGATGGTGGCACAGCTTTTCGCTACACGGGAATATTCACAATTTCCTCGCTAAACCCAATGCTACTTGCTCGGCAAGGCAGTGTTAAACTACTATACTGAACTGAGTAAATTGGAAGAAATGGAAAATACAGTAATTGATAAAATCTTCCGCGATTCCGATGGCAATATTGTTATAGCACAGCCACCAAACTTACCGCTTATTATTTGGGGTGTAGCTAGCTTACTTGAGCTAATTTTTACAACGGGCAAAGTTAATATTGGGTTAGACGCATTAGCTTTTGGTTCCTTGTTCACTTGGGCGTGGCAAGAATTATTTGAAGGTGTTAATTATTTTCGTAGAGCGCTAGGCTTCATTGTGCTTATTGGTGTGCTTTCTTCAAAAATATACTTGACTGCAATTAAATAGCGATCGCCGCTCATACATTCAGTCTTTGTTCAAATCCGTTATTCAAAGTCAAGCTGAAAAAGAAGAACGTCAGTATTAGTTTATTGAGGAACGCATCAAACATTTAGGGCTAAAATCTACTGCCCATCAACGCTTACACCTTGAAATGTACTTAACCCCTCTTATAAAGAACGGCATGGCTATCCACCAGGAAAGCAATTGTTCCTAGCTTCTGATGGTGAGAACCTGCGGCGGCGTAGAATCGGGAGGATAAATAAAATCTAGTTGTACATTTGTGCGATCGCCTGCTGGAATTTTCAATTTTACTAAAGGTTCTAATACCTGACCCATTGGTTGCCACAAATGGACGTAGCGATTCACTTGTTGTCCTTGGTCGTTTTTATATCGCAATCTCACGCTACCTCGAAACCAGGGAAAACCAAAAGATGGGTTGCGGAAAATTAAACCACCTCGACTTAACCGCTCTTCTTTTAATGGCGTTGACAAAGTTAAACTAACCGTTTGCGTTTGGTTAGTTGGATTTTTTAGAGGTAAATTAATATTGTATTCAACAGCATAATTACCATGCGATTCATAAGCTGTATCTGGGTATCTTACTAGCATTTTTGCTGTTTGGTTTTGATTAGTTCCTAAAGTGCCGCCCCGCAAAGTGGCGATCGCATAAGATACAGCGAGACCTGGTTGAGGGATAGTAAAATCATTAGCATTAGGAGGGTTAACTAAAACAGCATTCCATCTTGAACCTTGCGCTACACCAGCAACACGACTGTAAATTAATTGACCGCCAATCTGTTCAGGTGGAGTAGGAACTTTATCTCGCGGAGTTGCTAAAGAACCAGTATTTAAAGTTGCTTGCCATTCTTTGAGATTGGGGGCGCGTTCCGTACCATTTGAATTTTGTTTAGCAAACATAGCTAAACTAGCAGCATAAACCTTGCCACTACTACGCAGTCGCATCAAAGTAGAACGACCATTTTGTTTCTTTTCCAAATCCCGCACTGGCATAGGAAGATTCATTAACATCCGACTTTGACGGGGCGGAATAATTAATAAAGCTGGAAAATCGGATGATATTTTGCCTTGGAGAACATCATGCACTGCGCGATCGCCAGGGCCAGCATATACAGTATTATTAGGATTTTCGACATAGTTTGGTAACTTAATATAGGGCGAATCTTGAGTTAAATAGCTCGCTGCTTGCAACACATTGACTGTTACAGGTCGCAAACCTGGATTATGTAGAATTACTCCTAAATAAAAAGTTTTTAGATTGGGCGGATTGATAGTTTGATGGTGAACAAATAAATCGAATCTTCCTTGGAAAGGAAAATTGAGGTGTGCTTGGGGAGAAGATTTTCCAGTTGGAGGAAAAGTAGATAGTAAAATCCCTTCATTTTTCAACCATTCTGGACTATTACTATTAAACATAGGAATAGAATCCAACTGTCCAGGTAGAGGTCGCACAGGATGGTCTTGTACTATAATTTCGGGTGTTGGTTTTGGTGTTGGTGCGGGTGTGTTGTCTTGAGCTATAGCTAAAGGTTCAAGAGAAGTAAGGTACGCAAACAACCAGTAACCGCTTACACCGAAAATAGTGAGAAAGCTCAGGTAGAAAATCGGGCGATTTTTCATCATGCCAATGCAGTTGTTTAAATTATATTGATCTTAGTAGTTAGGACTTTAGTTCCCACTACGAACAGATTAAGTTTTATATGTATACTTCATCAATATATCCGACACTCCGCCCTTCAATTTGAATTTTCAAGGCTCAGATGGTTCAAAAAAAAGATCAGCCTAACTTTATTTACTCTCAAGCTAGCTAAGACTTTAATTCAAAGTCTTAGCAGTTCTCAACTAGAAAAAAGCCCTTTGTTGAGGTCTGATGTTTAATTTAAAAAACTTGTGTAACTCATTAGTAGGTATCGGTCTTAATCCAGATAGAGACTTGTTTAAAAAACTTTTCTGTGCCTATACAGAACCACACCGCTACTATCATACGGATCAACATTTAGCAGAGTGCTTGGTGCGTTTTCATACTATACGTCACTTAGCGACAAATCCATCAGAAATTGAAGTGGCACTCTGGTTCCACGATGCCATTTACAACACTCTTCGTAGTGATAACGAAGTTAGGAGTGCCAAATGGGCGCGTCAGTATTTAGTTGACAAAGGTGCGGATACTTTAGCTGTGCAAAGAATAGTAGATATGATCGTTGCCACCAAAACTCACAATGTTACTGATGGAGATACTGCACTGCTTTTAGACGTTGATCTTAGTATCTTGGGTGCAAATGAGTCGGCATTTGAAGCGTATGATCGAGCTATTCGTCTTGAGTACCAGTGGGTACCAATTCAACAGTATAAGGCTGGTAGGGCTAAGATACTCCAGAGCTTCCTTGAGAGAGAGCAAATTTACCAAACTACAGAATTTCGTGATGCCTATGAAGAACAGGCTAGGTATAATCTGTCTAGTAAGGTTAGAGAACTATTGATACAGTAATTAGATAATTTTTAATACCCATATTTTTGATTTGCTGTGCGGTAGATGTCATCTAAAGTTTTGGCAATGGTGGAGCTTTTGACAGTAAAATTTAGGGAAAAACTTCCTATTTATGTAGGTTTTTCCAAAACTTTTGCATATATGAAATCCTGGTCAAAGCGAATCAATTCCGACTCGTCAAGTATCTTAATAATATTAGAAAACTTGTCTAATTAGATAATCCAGATTCATTTAATAATAGATTGTACAAATCAAGTGAGAGATGAGGTTTAGCACTAATTACTAATAATCGCTCTACAGATCTATCAGTATCAGTAAAAAACTTGATTTGATTACCTGTCTCACCTCGAATAATTCCGTTATAAACTTTGAGCGTAGCGATCGCACTTGAGGCAGGATCTGGTAATTTTACTATTAGTCCACGATATCCCAAATTCTCTTTAAATTCTACTGGTTTTGTAATTGGCAAACTACCAACCATTGGCAGCAACATCTTTTCCTCTTTTTCCGAGAGCGACCAAGTAGGTGCTTCTCTACCACTAAAAATATCCAGTTCAACTTTTATTGATGTTGTCAGAGGCAGGGGTGCTGCTTTCATAGCAGGACTGTCACACGCTACAGCATGACTATCGGCTTCAAAAAAAAATAAGGTTCCGAGGAGAATAAACAGTAAAAATTGCATAAGTTTTATTTGTTAATCTAAAATCCGGACAAATTACTTTTTACTTTATTATAATTCATTAATTTAATAATTTATTATTTGAACACTCACATACAAATTAGAATTTTACCTAAATATTTGGCAAAAAAAAATATTGAGATTTTCCATCTAATTAAATTTTATTAAACAATAAATATTAGTTTAGGTAAAAATCAATTTAATTTAATGTTAAGAATAATTATTAAATATTGCCAGTTTGATCGCTTTTGACATATCCTCACGATCCCATTGGTGAAATATTTCTTAACAATAGAAGGCTAGATGAGAACTTAGTCCCTTCCCGCCCAAAGAATACCTATTTGAAAAACCGCCAAGACGCAAAGGACGCAAAGGAAGAAGAAGAATATGATCGGTAATCTTTTAGTGGGAAGGGAGTAGCTAAAGTTCGCGCGTAAGTTAAGTACTAAAGTTTAGACTGTCGCGAAGTGCGCGGTGTCTAAACTCTAATAAAAAAAGTCTTGTTCTGCAATGAGAACGTGAGATTAAAAATAAAGGTAATGCTGTTTATAAAATTTAGCTGCGTAGTATATTATCTCAGACTCATGTATATTTTCATGTATACGTAAATGTATAACTTAATTTTTTTTCTGGAAACAAACTTGCGGCAATTTCAATAAGTTTTTTTAATAATTAACCTGATTGTTTTTTAAATTTATAGTCTATAATCAGTAGCGCAAATATTTTTTGTAAGAAACTTATATGCCTGCCACCACGTCAGCTTCTTACTTCAGCATAGTTATCATTGACCCTACGGTAGCCGACTATGAATCATTAATTGCAGGCATACAAGGCAACCCAAAAATCTTTCTTCTCAACCCAGAAGTTGATGGCATAACTCAAATTACCTCGATTATTGCTAGCCGTATTCAAGCTTCTAGCTTAGAAATTATCAGTCATAGTAGTGACGGTAACTTATATTTACGCAACACATCAATAAATCAATTAAATATAGGTTCTTATCAAAGCCATTTAAATCAATGGATAAATCAAAAAATAGCTATTTCTGATCGCACGCGTTTTTTGCCTGCCAGAGAATATGGATCTATTTGTTGCAGATAAAGCTAATTAAGGGCTTGTTTGGGTTTGAATTTTGTTTTTGTTCAAGTTGCGTTAGGGAACTCAAGTAATTTTAGTAAATTCCCCATTTAATTAATATGAGCAGTTATTTACAGAGTCAGGAAATCGTGAACCTTACATTTACAGTAACTAACACTAACGACAGTGGTGCGGGTTCGCTACGGCAGGCAATTATAGATGCTAATAATAATCTTGGTCATGATGCGATCGCCTTCAATATTGCAGCAGAAGGCATACAGACAATATCCTTATTATCTCAACTTCCCGATATTACCGAATCAGTAACCATTGATGCGACAACTCAACCTGGATATGCAGGTAGCCCTTTAATTGAATTAAATGGTAGCAATACTACCGCAGCATCAGGACTGCGGCTGGTTGTGGGGGGCAGTACAATTCGGGGATTGGTTATTAATGGATTTGAGCGAGATGGCATTTTTTCAGAACATAGCGATGAAGTCGGTAATGTTATTGAAGGCAACTTTATCGGTACAGATGCGACGGGAACTACATATGTAGGTAATGGTGGTTCAGGTATTGTTGCTAGCTCAAATGATGTTATCGGTGGAACTACAGAAGCAGCGCGTAATGTTATTTCTGGTAACTACAGCAATGGCGTAACCATTCGCGGACATAACGTCACAGTAGAAGGTAACTATATTGGTACTAACTTTGATGGCGATATCTCTGGTGAAAATTGGATTGGTAATGGAAACAACGGAATTGACATCGATTATGACTCACCAAATAACACGATCCGCAACAATGTTATTGCTTATAACGGAGGAACCGGAGTATTTTTAGCGGGAGCCGGAGGACACATTGTTGAGGGTAATTCCATTTATTACAACAGCGATGATGGTGTTTCGATCTGGGAAAATGCTTCTAATTCCGAAATTCGCAACAATACAATTGCTTTAAATGGTGATAGTGGAGTTACCGTCTTTAGCTCAAATAACCAAATTACAGGCAATACTATTTATGAAAATAACGATAATGGTGTATTTGTTGACCGCGTTGGCGGAGCAGAAGTAAGCAACAGTGGTACAGGTAATTCGATTCTTGGTAATTCTATTTACAATAATGACGATCTCGGTATCGAATTGGGTGGCGATGGCTATGGTTGGGGTGATGGAGTTACAGCCAACGATACGGAAGATGGGGATATAGGCGCTAATGAACTACAAAATTATCCCGTTCTAACTTCAATTTCTCTCAATGACAGTAATGTTAATATTGTTGGAACGCTGAACAGCAAACCTAGCAGTACCTATCGAGTTGAATTTTTTGCTAATAGTAGCCGTGACCTATCCGGTCATGGTGAGGGAGAGATTTATCTTGGTTATACTGATGTCACGACAGATGCTAATGGTGATGCCAGTTTTACTACTGACCTGCTGTTAAGTATATCGGCAGACCAATATATAGATATTACCACTACAGCTACAGACGCTAATAATAATACATCGGAATTTTCACCAGCAAAAGTTCTAATTGCTCCTAATTTAGTTGTATCTAATGCCACTGCACCTGCTTCAGTTATCTCTGGAGGTCAAATTGAAATCTCTTGGACAGTACAAAATCAAGGAACGGTAAAGACTGCCTCAGAATGGTACGACGAAGTTTATTTCTCTACTGATGAAATTCTTGATGATAACGACACTTATATCACTTATGCTTGGTCAGGCGACTACGACCTATCCCTAGACCCTAACGAAAGTTATACGGTTACTCAGAACTTTTACTTACCAGGTCAAGTAGCGGGAAGCGGTTATTTGCTATTTGCAGCAGACAGCTATAACTACCAAGGAGAAACCGATGAAACAGATAATGTCATAGCTAAAGCTATTGACATTGCTGCTCCCAATTTGGTTGTCACAAATGCCATAGCACCGACAACAGCAAATATTAGAGATACACTTGCCGTATCTTGGACAGTGCAAAACCAAGGAACAGTAGTAGCAAATTCTACCTCCTGGTACGACGAAGTTTATTTCTCTACTGACAATGTTCTTGATGATAACGATATTTATATAAGTTATGAATGGGTCAATAACGGAGAATATTCTTTGCCGTTAGATCCAGACGAAAATTATACGGTTACTCAGAACATTTACTTACCAAGCCAAGCAGCGGGAAGCGGTTATTTGCTATTTGCAGCAGACCGCTATAACTATCAAGGAGAAACCAACGAAACAGATAATGTCATAGCTAAAGAGATCGACATTGCTGCGCCTAATTTAGTTGTCACAGAGGCTGCTGCACCGACAACAGCAAATTCTGGAGATACAATTGCTCTATCTTGGACAGTGCAAAACCAAGGGCAAATTGCAACTGAATCTAGTTCTTGGTATGACAGCGTTTATTTCTCTACTGACCAAACGCTTGATGCTAACGATATCTTCGTGAGCGATCAATATATCCACAATTCCTATGGATATTCTCTCCCACTAGACCCCAACGAAACTTACGCAGTAAATCAAAACTTTTCTTTACCAAGTCAAGCAATAGGAAATGGTTATCTGCTGTTTAAAACAGATAGCTATAGCTACCAACTAGAAACAAATGAAACAGACAATGTTATTGCTAAAGCAATAAATATTGCAGCACCTAATTTAGTTATCTCCAATACCACTATCTCAAAAACTTCAGTTATCTTAGACGAAACCGTAACGGTATCATGGAGAGTCACCAACAATGGAAGCGTACCAGCTTTAGCAGATTGGTATGACGAAGTTTACATTTCTGATGACGCAGTTTTAGATGAAACAGATACTTATGTAACTTCTCAATGGACTGGTCAAAATACTCCTCTGGCTGCGGGCGCTAATTATACTATCAATAAAAATATTACTATTCCGCAAACAAACACAGGCAACCGCTATTTGCTATTTGTGGCAGATAGCTATAAATATCAGGGAGAAACAAACGAAACAGACAATCTTCAAGCTGTAGCAATTTCCTTAAGTGCGCCAGATTTAGTGGTTTCAAATGCTACAGCACCCGAAATAGGAAGTGTTAACGGCACTGTTGATGTTTCTTGGACTGTCACGAATCAAGGAGAAGTAGCTGCACCTGCTGATTGGTACGATTCTATTTACCTCTCCACAGACGAAATATTTGATTACAACGATACTTTTGCTGGCTCCTTTTCAATCTCCACTCAAACTCCGTTAGCAGCAGGCGGTAGCTATACTCTCAACAAAAGTATTCCGGTTCCTAACACACCACCTGGTCAATACTTCCTACTATTTAATGCTGATGGTTATAATTATCAAGGAGAAACTAACGAAAATAATAATGTCAAAGCCATACCATTCGCTGTCAATGCTCCTGATTTAATTGTTTCTGATGCTACTGCACCTACATCAGTAGCTGTCGGCAGTACGGTTAATGTTTCTTGGACAATTAAAAACCAAGGTGAAGTAGAGGCTGCCGCCGATTGGTATGACTCAATATATATTTCGAGCGACGAGACTTTTGATAGTAACGATCAATATGTAGCTTATCGCTGGGCTGGTAATAACACGCCTATAGCTGCTGGAGCTAGCTATACCGCTAACCAAAACATTACCCTGCCAAGTACCGCTACAGGCGATCGCTATTTGCTGTTCGTTGCAGACAATTATCCTTCTTACTTCTACGACAATCAGCAAGGGGAGACTGATGAAACAAACAACGTCCGAGCAGTTCCCATCAGCATTGATGCTGCTGATTTAGTTGTTTCTACAGCGACAGCCCCTAGCACTGCTGTTTTAGGCAGTACGGTAGAACTGACTTGGACTGTTACTAATCAAGGTACGGGAATAGCGCCGAGCAATTGGTATGACTATGTTTATATCTCTAGCGACCAAACCTTAGATAGTTCGGATACTTTCGTTACTTCTGAATCTATTTCTAGCCAGACTCCTCTAAATGCAGGCGGTAGCTATACCATCAGTCGCAATTTGGCTCTCCCCAGTACTACTCCAGGCGATCGCTATTTGCTATTTGCAACAGATCGAGATAGCGATCAGGGCGAGACGAATGAAAATAACAACGTTAAAGCGGTTGCTATTACTTTAAATGCTCCAGACTTGCAAGTTTCTACGGCTACTGCTCCAACAACAGCAACACTTGGCAGCAATGTAGAAGTATCTTGGACAGTTACTAACTCAAGTACGACTGAAGCACCTGCCAATTGGTATGACTACGTTTATATTTCTAACGACCAAACCCTCGATAGTTCGGATATTTTTGTTAGCTTGGAATCTATTTCTAGTCAGACTCCCTTAGCAGCAGGCGCGAGTTACGAGATTAGCCAAAATATTACAATACCAAGTACAGCTACAGGCGATCGCTATTTGCTATTCGTTGCAGATGGTTCTAAGAATCAGGGCGAAACCAATGAGAATAACAACGTTAAAGCAGTTGCGATTAATTTCAATGCACCTGATTTAGTTGTTAGCAATATTTCTGCTCCCGTGGAAACTATTTCCGGGCAGCCCATAGATATTTCTTGGACAGTTAGTAACCAAGGTGCAGCCAATGCAACAGGAAACTGGACGGATTTTGTTTACCTACAGAGTGATACACAAGGCGATCGCTATGTCGGTCAGTTTGATTTCTCCGGTACTATTGCCGCAGGTACTTCTGTTGAGCGCACGCAATCAATTAACGTTCCCCTAGAATTTAACGGCAATTATCGCGTCAAAGTCGTTACAGATTATTGGAACCATTTACCTGAAGGAACGCAAAACGAATCTAATAATACGGCTGTTGATGACCAAATTATTCAGGTTCAATTAGCACCAATTCCTAATCTCCAAGTAACTAACGTTACCACGCCCGCAACAGCTTTTTCTAGTCAAGAAACAGTCATTAACTGGACAGTTAAAAATACTGGTAATGGAGCAACTAGCGCACCTGTTTGGTATGATGCCGTCTATTTATCTCTCGATACAACGATTGACGATACGGATGTATATTTAGGAACTGCTGCTAATCCCAGTTACCTGAATGCTAATGATACTTACAATAACAGCCTCACGGTAACGCTACCACGAGGAATTGATTCTAACTATTATTTCTTAGTTAAAACTGACACATATAACTACGTCAACGAACTTAGTAATGAGGGGGATAACTTTGGTTTTGGTGGCCCCACCGATGTTGATTTAACGCCACCACCAGACTTACAGGTAACAACCGTTAATGCACCTGCGGGGGCATTTTCTGGGCAAGCAATGAATCTCAGTTGGACTGTAACCAATGAAGGAACAGGGCGCACTTTAGAGTCAAATTGGTACGATCGCATCTTCATGTCAGAAGATGAAACTTTAGATGAGAGCGATCGCTTTTTAAAAGAGGTTTACCACAGTGGTACTGTTAATGCTAATGATAGCTATAACGCATCAGCAACAGTTGAATTACCTGTAGGAGTAAGCGGAAATTACTACTTTTTTGTCAGAACCGATCATTACAATCAAGTTTACGAACATACATTTGAAGGTAATAACGTCAGCTACGACACCACAGCTACCAATATTACTTTAACCCCACCCCCTGACTTAGAAGTTGAATCCGTAACCATACCCAATAATGCGCGTGCTGGTAGTAATTTAACCATCAACTATCGTGTCACTAACTTTGGCGCATCAATCACCCCAAATCCTGCTTGGACAGATACATTTTATCTATCTCTTGATAATCAATTTAATAGTAGTACAGATATTCGTTTGGGTAATCTGACTCACTATGGAGTTTTAGATCCAAATGATCCAAATAAAGCCAGCTATGATGGTTCTGCCACTTTTACCTTAGATAACACGCTAACAGGAAATTACTACGTTTTTGTTACTACAGATAGTGACGACCAAGTTTTTGAACTAAATAATACTAACAACACAATAAATAATTCAAACCAAGTAGAAATTGTCTCTCAACCTGCAAATTTAGTTGTTAAGAGTGCTGTTGCTCCCGTTATCGCGGAAGCGGGTAAAAGTATAAAAGTGCAGTGGACAGTTGAAAATCAAGGTATCGGGGATACCATTGTTAATAGTTGGACAGATAGAATAATTGCCTCGACAGATGGCATTTTAGGCGATGCCGATGACTTAGCGATCGCAGAATTTAATCGCACTGGATTATTAAATGCCGGAGCATCTTATAGCCGCAATGAATTAATTACAATTCCCTTTAGTTTAGCAGGAAACTATCAGTTATTTGTTGTAACTGATACTAACAATAATGTTTATGAAGCAAGCAATGAAAACAACAATGCTTCTGTGGCATTGCCCGTCACCGTTACTCGACAGACTCCAGAATTACAGGTAACCCAAGTTACTGCTCCAACAACAGCACAATCTGGTACAGCCTTTACAGTTAATTGGACAGTTCAAAATTTAGGAACAAATCGCACTAATAGTAACTATTGGTACGATGAAATTTATCTATCTACTGATAGTACGATTAGCAATAACGATATTAAACTTGGCTCATTTTATCGTGCGGGCGCTTTAGATCCTTCTGGTCAATATAGTGGCAGTGAAACATTTACTTTACCGATTGACCTGAATGGAGAATATAACGTTATCGTGCGGACGGATAGCAGTAATCAAGTCATTGAAGGTGTAGGAGAAAGCAACAATGACGAAGTAGCTGGTAATGCAACTCAGATTAGTCTAAGTCCTGTACCAGATTTAACTATTCAATCTATTAATGCTCCAGAAAATGCGATCGCGGGTCAACCTTTTAGCCTCACTTGGACAGTTGCCAATAATGGCGCAAATACCGGAAACCGCAATTGGTATGATGCCTTCTACCTCTCCCGCGACCAAATATTAGACCGCAGCAGCGATATTTATGTGGGTTCTCAATATCACGCAGAACTTAATGGGGGACAAACTTACACCTCAACGCAATCCTTTACGGTTCCTCGCGGTTTAGCAGGGCGCTTTTATGTCTTCGGCGTTGCGGATGCGGGAAATAATATTTATGAACGCACAGGTGAATCTAATAATACTAATTATGATGGCTTCTCAATGGAAGTCATTTTACCGCCGCCGTCAGATCTTGTGGTTACTAATGTCACCGTACCCACAAATGGCATACCAGGACAAGCGATTAACATTTCCTATACTGTACAAAACCAAGGCACAGATGCCGCTTTGGGAAGTTGGTATGACTCTATTTATATTTCTGAGGATAACCAGTGGGATATTAATGATACTTTCATTGGGCAAGTTTTACACTCTGGAGATGTTACGAGTGGAAGTAGCTACACAGGTGTATTGAATGCAGTTTTACCTGGTATCACTTCTGGTAACTACAACGTCATCATCCGTAGCGATATTCGCAACCAAGTACCTGAAGTTAATGAAAGCAATAATAATGGAATTGCTGCCAACCAAGTTGCGATCGATGTTGAACAATTAACTCTGGCAACACCGGATACTGCCACCTTAAGTCAGGGACAATCTGTTTACTATCGCTTTGATGCCACCGCAGGACAAGCGATCCGGTTGAAGTTAGACAGCGCCTCAGAGGAAGGTATTAATGAACTGTTTGTTCGTTATGGCGAAATGCCGACTAGAGGGCAGTTTGACTTTACTACCGCAGAACCTTTCAATACAGATCCAGAAATCATATTACCGATTAGTCAAACTGGCACTTATTATGTGCTGGGATATGGAGATACAGTTGCAGGGACACCCACTTATGAAATAGTTGCAGAAGAAATTCCCTTCTCAGTTTTGGACGTAAAGAGCGATCGCATTGGTAATGATGGAGAAGCTACTTTAGAAATTAAAGGCGCACAATTCTCTGAAGATACAAGCTTCCAACTAATTGCTGCTGACGGTAGCGCGATCGCCGCAGAACAAGTATATCTTGAAGATTCCACGACGGCTTATGTAACTTTTGATCTATTTAATGAAGATCTCGGTCTTTACGATCTCCAAGCTGTAAAAGGCAATGGTGCAACAACTAACTTAGATGATGCTGTCACCGTAGAAACTGCTGCCGGATTCGACCTTTCCTCTAACATCAGTGGTGCGGAAGAAGTTCGCCCCAATCGCAACTATATCTTTAATGTTAATTATGCTAACAGTGGCGATACCGATGCGATCGCACCTTTGTTAGTGGTGGAAAGTGCTACTAATACCAGCTTTGGCACAAAACTAGCTAGTCTGCAAACAGGCGCACCTTTACAGTTATTGGGGACTAGCTTTGAAGGGCCAGCGAATATTCTGCGTCCAGGCGACCAAAACACCATTCCCGTTTATTTCAACAGTTCCACTGACCCGATTAATTTCCGAGTTAACACCTACTCGGCTGAAAATACTACAGCAATCAACTGGGATGACTTAGAAGCTTCAATTCGTCCGACGGGACTTACCGAAGCTCAATGGGATGGGTTTATCTCTAAAATTGTGCCGCAAGTACAGACTTATGGCAGTTATGTCCGCATGATCAACGATATGTCTGAGCAACTCTCAGGTACAGGAGAGCCAATCTATGACGTGCGGCAACTGTTTACACAGATGTATGCGGTCAATCCTGATTATCGACCAACTTCTGCTCTATCAGGTCAGCTTTTAGATGCGGCTACGGGAAATCCCTTGGCTAATGTAGAAATTGGGGCATACGAGCTTCAGAATGGGGAACGTCGTTTAGGTGGAACAACCGTCACCGATGCTCAAGGTAACTTTACGATTCTTTCCTTAGAAGCAGGTAACTATGAACTAGCCTTGGGCGATCGCAGTTTTGATATGGATCGCGACGGCACAGTTGATACAAATTCCCCTACTTATACCGTAACTAACACGGTTGATTTGACCAATGTGCAAGTTTATGGAGAAACTTTAACGCCACCGCATATTGATGAATCAAATGCGTCTCTCGTTGTGGATGGGGCGGGAACATCACACATGGTATGGAACCGCAATGGAGAAATTTGGCACTCCTACTTCAACGGTACTAACTGGATAGAAGCGGCTCCCATTCCTGATGTTAGGGGAGATGATGTCAGCATTAAAGCAGCCAATAATTTAATTGATGGCTCTAGTGCAGGCTTAATTGCGACTTGGCGAGTCGGTAAAGGCAATGAATCAGAGGTTTACTACTCCATTGGTCGCGCCAAAACAGGCAGTGGTTTCGAGTGGTCTGAAGGCGAACAACTAACCAGCAATAGTATTTACGACAATCACCCAACCGTTTTAATTAATAACGTAGGACAGGCATTAGTTGTCTATGAACGCTCGGACTATAACATTCAAGACGATACCGATCTTTACTATCAGTTACTCACAGTTAACAATTCCACTCTCACTTGGCAAAACCCGATTGTCTCAGCAACAGAGATAGCACCTCTTGCCAATACATCTTATGCCATATCTATTGGCATCAAAAAAGAAGGTTCAATTCCCAAAGCTATTCCCATTATTGGTGGCAAGAGTGGCATAGAACTCAAAGGACAATTGACAGGTGGACTCGATTGTAAAGCAGTTTTAGGTGGTCAGATTGAGGGAAGTGTCGAACTTTTTGAGCGAGTTCGAGGAGCCGCATCTGCTAGTGGTCAAGCTGAATGGCAAGCTAACAAAGAAACTTGCGCCTATGAATTTAGTAAAGCTGGTCTAACGTTCCAAGGACAAATCACCGGAGATATTCCAGGGTGGATTTTTACTGTACCAGGTGATGGCTTTTTCTTCAATAAAGTCTTTGAAGCCGAAATAGGACTTACTGTTCAAGGCGGTCTTTCTGGAACTGCTGAGTGGGATAATACTGCTGACTTTCCATCTTGGCCCACAGGAGGCGACGTTAGTATTTCAGCAGGGTTAGGCCCTTATGGCAAAGTTTCTGTACTTGATGGGATAGCAGAAGGTAAAGTTTCTGGTATTGGCTCGGTCAAAGTTAAAGTAATTCCCGAAGTGGCATTAAGCGAACTTGCCTTCCAATTAAGTTTAGAAGCGGTTGTTGGTACAAGACTTTTTGGTTGGCAAAAAACCTGGACAAAAGATGACTTTGGTGGCAGTAGCCTAGCTAACTTATCGGCATTAGATAGTTCATTGACACTGCCAGAAGGCGTAACTATTACTTATGCGCCTGAATTAGCAACTGGAACTGGCAATGTCTATGGAACTGACAGCGTTCTCAGCACTGTATCGAGCGATCTCTATGACGATCGCCATGTCGCAACTGCTATCGGTTCCAATGACGAAATTCTGATGGCTTGGGCAAAATCTGTCAATCCTAGCGGTGGTCAAGAAGGCAGTGAAATAGCGATCGCTAACTTTAATGGTAGTAGTTGGAGTTCCCCGATTCTGCTACCTAATACTTTGGGTTATACCACCGATGTTGAACTGATGTTTGACAGTAATGGCAACCCATTGGCTATCTGGACAGCAACTGACTCAAGTACGATTACCTCTTCTACCTCAGCCGCAGATTACTATACAAGTGTGGCAAGCGGAGGAGATGTATTCTATTCAGTTCGCCAAAATGGAGTTTGGTCTGCTCCCCAAACTGACATCGCTCTAGATGGTACAGATAGCAAGCCAGTTTTAGGCAAAGCTGCAACTGGAGAATTAGTGCTGTCTTGGGTGAATAAATCTGAAGGTAGTGCAGAAAAACTGATGACTACCTTCTGGAATGGTGCAACTTGGTCAACACCGACATTAGTAGTAACTGGTGACATTATTGGAGAAGCTGCACTCAGTCAAATTAATGGTCAAACCAGTTTGTTCTGGACTCAAGACATTAACTCAGACCCAGAAATTACTGAAAGTAGCCTCTTTTATAGTTTGTTTAATAATGGTTGGTCTACTCCATCTTTATTTAGTGCTGAACTTGCCGCTATAGAAGAGGGTAGTATCCAGAGCTTAGAAAATGGAGACATCGAAGCATTAGGTATTTCCTTACCATCACCCCCAGAAGAGTGCTGCGAGTGCGAAGAAGACGATCCAGAATGCGATGACGATGATGACGATGACGACGATGATGACGATGATGATTACGAACCTCCAGTACGTCGTCCTCGCGACCCTAACGATATCCTGGGGCCGGAAGGTTTTGGCGAACAACGCTGGATAGATCGAGACGAACCCTTCCGTTACACCATTCGCTTTGAGAATGCCGCAGATGCTTCGGCTCCCGCTCAAGAAGTGGTGATCGCTCAACAACTTGATGCCGACTTAGATTGGCGCACGTTCCGAGTTGATGATTTTGGTTGGAGCGATGGAGTGTATGAGTTAGCAGGAAATCAGGCTTTCTACACTAACCGTATTGACCTCACGGCAACTAAAGGCTTTTATGTCGATGTTTCAGCAACTATTGATGTCACTACAGGTCTAGCTACTTGGCGCATCAGCACTATTGACCCAGCGACAGGAGAAGCGCCGATAGATGCACAACTCGGTTTCTTGCCAACTAATAATGAAAGTGGCGCGGGAGAAGGCTTTGTTTCTTACAGCATTCGAGGCAAACGTACTGCTCAAACTGGAGATGTCATTGATGCTGAAGCAAAAATTATCTTCGATACAGAAGAACCCATTAATACGCCACCGATTTTTAACACCCTGGATGTCAGTAAACCTGTTAGTCAAGTTCAGCAATTAGCTGAAGTCACAGAATTACCAGAGTTTATAGTTAATTGGTCGGGAACTGATGTCGGATCGGCGATCGCCAGCTACACTATTTATGTTTCCGATAACGGCAGTGAATTTACCTCTTGGCTAGAAGAAACTACTCTCACGGAAGCAACTTATACAGGTACTCCCGGACATACTTATGCCTTCTATGTCGTAGCTACCGATAACGCAGGCAATACTCAAGAAATCCCCACACAAGCTCAAGCATCTACAAAGATTGCGGGTGGTAATGCTCCACCAGCGATCGCAACTAATACAGGTTTGACTGTAGATGAACAAGCAACACAAATTATCGCTAACACTCAACTACAAGTAACAGACCCGGATAATACTCCCGAACAAGTTACCTATACCCTTGCTGACTTGCCCGACAATGGCATTCTTAAACTTGACGGTACAGCTTTAAGCATCAATAGCACCTTTACTCAAGCTGACATTAACAACAATTTACTTACTTACGCTCATAATGGCAGCGAAACTACAACCGATAACTTTAGCTTTACTGTCAGCGATGGTGTAGACGGAGCTATTTCTAATACTGTATTTAATATTACTGTCACGCCAGTTAATGATGCACCAGTTTTAGCAGTTAATGCAGGTATCACGTTAGATGAAAACGCTTCTGCAACTATCGGTAAAACTTTACTGCAAGTAGCAGACGCAGATAATACGACAGGACAACTCACTTATTCAGTAACAGCCTTGCCAACTAACGGAACTCTGTTGCTCAATAATGCTGCGATCGCTCTTAATACTACCTTCACCCAAGCTGACATTGATAACAACCTTCTAACTTACTCTCATAACGGCAGCGAAACCACAACTGATAACTTTAAGTTCACCGTTAGTGATGGTGCAGGCGGTAACGTTGGTGAAACCACCTTTAACTTCAATATCCAAGACAACGACGGTCAAATCAAAGGTACAGCTTGGCGCGACATCGACGCGGATGGCGTTATTGATGCTGGAGAATTTGGTTTAGCAGGTTGGACAATTTATCTAGATGGGAATAATAACGGTCAATTAGACAGTGGCGAAACTTCTACCGTAACTGCGGCTGACGGCACTTACGTTTTTAGCGAAGTCAACCCCGGAACCTATACTGTCGGTCAAGTTATTCAACCTGGATGGCAGCAAACCTTCCCAGGTATAAATCCTGCTGCTGTAATTTCTGCCATCACTACGACAGAATCCGAGATTTCTCTATATAGCCCCAGCGACAGCATTGCTACTGAATCAACAACTCAACCGTCTACGCCCTCCCTGGACTTAGCTACTTCCCTAATTAAACTTGATGCCTTTAAAGCCGATAGCCGTTTTGCAGGCATTAATGGTCAAGGCTTTACAAGTGTAATTATTGATACAGGCATCGACTTAAACGGTTCCTTTTTTGGTACAGATGCAGACGGAAATAGTATTAGCGATCGCATTGTTTACCAATACGACTTTGCAGATAACGATACTAATGCCAGTGATGTTAATAATCATGGTTCCCACGTTTCCAGCATTGTCGCTTCCACTGCAACAGATGCTAATCTGATTGCCCTGAAAGTATTTTCTAACAATGGCAGTGGTAAATTTGCTTACCTAGAAAAAGCACTGCAATGGGTTGTAGCTAACGCAGAACAATACAACATTGCCAGCGTAAATATGTCTCTCGGCGACTCTCAAAACTGGCAAAGCGCAGGTGTACACTACGGCATTGGAGACGAACTCGCCGCCTTATCTGCCCTGAATATCATTCCTGTTGCCGCCGCAGGTAACAGCTTCTACCAATTCGCCAGTAACCCTGGCGTTGCTTATCCTGCTGCCGACCCCAACGCGATCGCCGTTGGTGCTGTTTGGAGTGGAAATAGCGGCGGTTCAATTAAATTTAGTGGTGGCGCAACAGATTACACAACTGGTAGCGATCGCATTACCAGTTTCTCCCAACGTCATGCGACTTTAACCGATATCTTTGCCCCTGGTGCTGCCATCACTGCCGCCAACGCCACGGGCGGAACCGTCACTCTCAACGGTACTAGCCAAGCTGCCCCTTGGGTTACAGGCGTTGCTGTTCTCGCGCAACAGTTAGCCGTTCAACAATTAGATCGCCGCCTCACAGTTGCAGAATTTGACAACTTGCTGTCTACGACGGGCGTTGTCATTAAAGATGGCGACGACGAAAACGACAACGTAAGAAATACTGGAATAAATTTCCCGCGCGTTGATATGTTTGCCTTAGCAGAAGGCATCTTGGCGCTCAAGAGTACTGTTTCAGATCCGGCTACCCCTAACCCTGATGACAGTACGGGTGGCAACACTTCTACCCCAACCCCAGCTTCCGTTCCCTTCGCTCACACCGTCACCGTCAACCCCAATCAAATTGTGGCAGATGTGGACTTTGGTTCTCGCCAGCCAGGTATTCTATCTTTCAGTGCTGCCCAATTCAGTCTTAAGGAAGATGGCACACCCATAGTTGCAGTCCAGGTCAACCGTACAGGCGGTAATAATGGTCAAGTCAGCGCCACAATTAATCTCACTGACGGCACTGCTACATCTGGTGCTGACTATTACAACACCCCTATTGAAATCCAATTTGCAGATGGAGAAATTAATAAAACTATTCTTGTCCCGATCATCGACGATACGCTTGCAGAAAGCGACGAGACGCTAAATCTGACGATCGCGTCAACAACAGGTGGCGCTGCTATTGGAACGCAAAACACAGCCATACTCACCGCGATCGACAATGACGGCGTGAACAAAAATGGCACTTCTGGTAACGACACCCTCATCGGTACTAATTATGACGACACTCTCAATGGTGGCAATGGCAACGACAGCCTCAACGGTTTGGCTGGCAACGATATCTTAAATGGCGGTATAGGCAACGACACTCTTGATGGGGGTGCGGGTGATGACACCCTTACAGGTGGCACAGGTAATGATATCTACCTTGTTGACAGCAGCAGTGATACTACTAATGAAGCAATCTATGCTGGAACTGATACTGTCAAATCCACTATTAACTGGACTTTAGCTGACAACGTAGAGAACTTAATCCTCACTGACAATACTGCGCTCTTCGGCACTGGAAACGCCCTGAATAACACCATCACAGGTAATAGTGCCGATAACATTTTGTCTGGTGGCAATGGCAACGACATCCTCAATGGAGATGCAGGCAAAGACACTCTTGATGGTGCGGATGGCAACGATCGCCTCGACGGTGGCACTGGGGACGATTCTTTAACGGGTGGATTAGGCAATGACACTTATACCGTCGATAGCCAACTCGATACGATTTGGGAAGACCTCAATGCTGGTACAGATATCGTTAATTCAAGCGTTAGCTTTTCTTTAGCTGACAATGTAGAGAACTTAATTCTTATCACTGATGCAATCGCAGGTACGGGGAACTCCCTCAATAACACGATCGCTGGTAACAGTGTCGATAACATTTTATCTGGTGGAGCAGGCAACGATGCCCTAGACGGTGGCGTTGGGGATGACAGCATGACAGGTGGTGATGGAAACGACACCTACATCGTCGATAGTGCTGGTGACACCACAATCGAAGCCGTCAATGCTGGCATCGATACCGTCAAAACCGTAATTAACTGGACTTTGGCAGATAACGTAGATAACTTAACCCTCAGCAGTGAGAGTGCCATTATTGGCATTGGTAATGGCTCCAACAATACGATTACCGGAAATACTGCAAATAATTTATTAACAGGAGAAGATGGTAACGATGCGCTCAAAGGACTTGGCGGCAATGACATCCTTGAAGGTGGATCTGGTAATGACCTCCTCGACGGCGGTGTTGGTGACGACACTATTAAGGGTGGCATCGGCAACGATATTTATATTGTTGATAGTGCTAGCGATACTCTTGAAGAAGATGCTGCGGCTGGCACCGATACCGTCAAAACCGTAATTAGCTGGATTTTAGGAGATAACTTTGAAAGCCTCACTCTGACCAGTAACGTGGAAATCAATGGTACAGGCAACGCACTTAACAACAACATCACAGGTAATAGTGCCGATAATATCCTGACCGGGAACGATGGCAATGACACCCTTAATGGTGGTATTGGCGACGATCAGCTAGAAGGCGGAGTCGGTAACGACACTTATATGATCGACAGTGCAGGCGATCTCATTTTAGAAATACTTGATGCTGGTACGGATACCGTCAAATCCGCAATTAGCTGGACTTTAGGGAATAATTTAGAGAACCTAACCTTAACGACTAGCGCGGCTATTGAAGGTACTGGCAATAGTCTCAATAACTCGATAACGGGTAGTGCTGCCAATAATTATCTTTCTGGTGGAGACGGGCTAGATACTTTAAATGGAGGAAATGGTAACGATACCCTGACTGGTGGTAACGGTAACGATCTCCTACTTGGTGGGTCGGGTCAGGACATTTTAGTGGGCAATTTCGGCAATGATATTCTTACGGGAAATGCAGATGCCGATCACTTTTACTTAAATAATCCCAATCACGGTATCGATAAAATTACCGATTTTTCCGTGGTTGACGATACCCTTTACTTTTCGGCTACTGGTTTTGGCGGTGGGTTCATTACTGATAGCGCAATTAGTGCCGAACAACTGCGCGTCGGTGCGGGTGCGATTTCTGCCACAACTGCCAGCCAACGCTTTATTTACAATAATACCAATGGCGTTCTGTTTTTCGATGCCGATGGCAATGGTTCTGGCAGTGCCGTACAAATCGCTACTTTGTCCAATAAAGCGGCGATCTCCTTCTCAGATATTTTTGTGATCAGTTAGGGTGGCAACAATTGAGTTGCTTCACTTCAACGGGTAGCAGGTATTCCTGGGAACACGGCTTGTCCATTAACGGTAGTTAAAACTCCAGAGAGACGAAAAGTCGTGTTGATCGCCCCAGCTATTTGTACAAATACCTGCCCCACTGTGGAGTCTGGATGAGCTAGAGTCAAGGGCGTTCCTGTGTCCCCCCCCATACAAATACTAGGATCAATGGGAACCTGTCCCAGCAAAGGGGCATGGAGTTCTGTCGATAGCTGCTGACCTCCACCACTACCAAAAATCGGGGTGCGATCGCCACAGTGACCGCAGATCAAATAGCTCATGTTCTCAATAATGCCAAGCACAGGAATGCCGACACTACGAAACATATGTACACTGCGACGCACATCGGAAACAGCGACTTGTTGGGGAGTCGTCACCAAAATTACCCCACAAATCGGACTTTCTTGCACAATCGTGATTTGAGCATCGCCTGTACCAGGAGGCAAATCAATGAGCAGATAATCCAATTCTCCCCATTCCACCTCGTGAATGAACTGAGTCACAATTTTGTGTAAGACAGGCCCTCGCCAAGCTAGGGGATGATCGGGTTCTGCCAGCAGTCCTACTGACATGACTTTGATCCCGTGGGCTTCTAGGGGAAGAAACTTTTGACCGTCGGGTGTATCAATAACCTTGACATCTGCTTGTCCCAATCCCAACATTTGGGGAACGTTGGGGCCATAGACATCAGCATCAAGTAGACCCACCTTCGCCCCTTGCAAACTCAAAGCAGCGGCTAAATTAACCGATGTTGTGGATTTGCCTACACCTCCCTTGCCACTGGAAATTGCCAACGTCGTTCTAACACCAGGAATGGTGCAGAGTTGGATATAAGTTTTTTTACACCAAGTTACGAGCGAAAGTGCCGATTGAATGTTTGCTTGCAACTGATGCTGATGTTTACCAACATAAAGCCGTAGATAAATATAGTCATCCACAACCCGCAGATTTCGTACCATTCCTAAGCTAACAATGTCGTTTTTGAGGATGGGTTCAATCACTTGCTTGAGACGCTGGACAACTTCTCGTTGCCGAGATTCATTCACCGGATCAGGAGTGGCAATTTCCTCTATTGAATGAGTTTGCCGAAAGGGAGATTGATGGCTAGGCATGGGATGTCTCTGGCGTAAACTCTTGGATATTCTGAATCGCTCGTTGTGCGTAAATACACACGTCTTTGTCTGGATCGTCTAGGGATTGCTGGAGTGCATTTAGAGCCATTGGGTTCTTCAGGATACCAAGTGCGATCGCAGCATCTCGACGCACATCCGAGTACTCGTCTGCCAACGCTTTAACTAAAGCAGGTAAGGTTTGGTCAGCAGGTGTTTTCTGCAAAGCCTGAAGCGCAAACTTCCGCACCTGCCAATGCTCATCTGCCAAAGCCGTTTCTAAGGATGGAACTGCCGCAGAATCAGCATGGAGTGCCAAGGATTTCGCCGCATTACGCCGCACCTGCCAATCCGCATCGGTAGTGAGTGCTTGACACAGGCTGGGAACCACTTCTGCATCTGCTAAATGTCCTAACGTCAGGGCAGCAGAACGCCGCACGTTCTCATCTGGATCGGACATTAAGGCGATCGCTTCTTGACAACGTTCCACCTGATTGAGATAGCGTAGCGTTGTCACTGCTGCTTCCCGTAATTGAGCATTTTCCGACTCAAAGAACGGCAGCACGTAGGGCAAAGACTGAGCATCGTGAATCTTCCGCAACAGAATCAACACATTCAGTTGCATATTTGCATCATCTCGATGTAGGGCATCTAGCAGCAGCAACAAATGATCGGGGGTGACTAATTCGCCCAAGGCAGATAGTGCTTCTTCCCGAATCTCTTCATCAGTTGAAGCCAAACATTCTACTAAAGCTGGAACCGCCTTGGGATTTGCTAGCTCCCACAGTGCAGTCACCGCTAGCTTTTGCACAGCACTACTCTCATCTTGCAAAGCTGCAATCAAGGGTTCCAGAGCATCTTCATCACCCAAATGTTGCAGCATTTTGATGGCAACTAGGCGATCGCTAACATCGGGCGATCGCAGCATTTCCAACCATTCGTTCAATTCAGTATCAGCAGGCATTATTACTCCTCTATCGCAACAAAAAGGGAATTTGAACCGTAATCGCGTTGGTGGGACACTCTTTCTCACAAGGCAAGCAAAACCAGCACTCGTCGTACTTCATGTAGGCTTTGCCTGTTTCTGGGTTCTTCGCTAACACATCTAGCGGACATACTTCAATGCAAGCGGTACACTTTTCTAAGCATTTCGATTCATCAACGATTACGGGTACGTCAACTCGTTGCGTTGTTAAAGCCATAACTGTCTCTCTAATTGTTAAAAATCAATAAACTTAACGCACCGCCACATCATAAACTTCTCGTTCAATATCAACGTCCACAACATAAGGTTCAACCGGACGCTTGAACAAAACCATCTCACCTGACTCTTCTTTCTTAAGATTGACGTGGCAGAACCATTCTTCATTGTTCTTTTCGGGGTAATCCAGGCGGTAATGGTACAGTCCCCAACGGCTTTCCCGACGATACAGTGAGGCGCGTGCTGCCATCTCAGCACAATCGCGAATAAAGTGAACCTCCATGCAGCGCATCAGTTCATGTGGATCGCGTGCGCCCATCATTTCTAAGCTTTCGTGATAACGCACAAAGTTTCTCAAGCCAATTTCCATCTTGTGGTCTACTTTGGGCGGCTGTAAGTAGTCATTGACCAATCGTCGTAATTTATACTCTACCTGCGTGTGCGGTACACCATTCGGGTTGTTCAACGGAGCATAAATTCGTTGTTTTTCTACCTCTAAAACGTCAGGATCGGGTTCAAGATGATCTAATCCTTCAATGTAATCCACCGCATTTATACCCGCCAAGCGACCAAATACAAACGCCCCAATCATGTAATTGTGCGGGACACTCGCCATATCTCCTGCTGCATATAATCCTGGGACAGTCGTCTCCGCTTTCTCGTTGACCCAGACTCCAGAAGCACTATGACCGCTACATAAACCGATTTCTGAGATATTCATCTCCACGCCATTCGTGCGGTAATTTTCGCCTCTACCTTCATGGAATCTTCCTCGGCTGGGTCGTTCATTCGACCACAAAATCGACTCAATTTCTGAAATAGTGTCTTCATCTAAGTGGGTCATCTTCAGTTGAACCGGGCCTTTACCAGAGTTCAACTCCTTCCAGATTTCCAGCATCATCTGACCGCTCCAGTAGTCGCAACTGATAAAGCGGTGTCCTTCAGCATTGGCGGTGTAAGCTCCAAACGGACTGGCGACATAGGCGCAGGCGGGGCCGTTATAATCCTTCATCAGAGGGTTAATTTGAAAACACTCAATATTAGTGAGTTCTGCGCCTGCGTGATACGCCATTGAATAGCCATCGCCAGCATTCGTGGGGTTTTCGTAGGTGCCGTAAAGATAGCCAGAGGCAGGTAAACCTAATCGTCCACAGGCTCCTGTACACAAAACGACTGCTTTTGCCTGAATCACCACAAAATCGCCGTTTCGCACGTCAAACCCTACCGCTCCAATGGCGCGTCCATTCCTGACTAGAATGCGAGTCGCCATTACCCGATTCGTGACTTTTGCTTTGTGGCGCTTTACCTGTCGGGTCAAAATTTGTTTTAGATCTTTTCCTTCTGGCATCGGTAGTACGTATTTGCCTACGCGATGCACTTGTTTTAAGTCATAATTCCCTTGCGTATCTTTTTGGAACTTTACGCCCCAGCTTTCCAGTTCTTGAATGACTTCAAAGCCAAGTTTCCCAGTTTGATAGACCGCTTTTTGATTCAAAATGCCATCATTGGAAATCGTAATTTCACGAACATATTGCTCTGGGGTAGAATTACCAGGAATGACGGCTGTATTGACACCATCCATACCCATTGCGATCGCCCCACTGCGGCGGATATTCGCTTTTTCTAAAATCAGCACTTCTCCATCAGGATTTGCCTGTTTTGCCTTGATAGCTGCCATTGTTCCAGCAGTACCACCACCGATGACTAAAACATCGGTCTTCATCCATTGAGTATCCACTTCAGAACTCCTCTTAATTTGTCAAAACCTTAAGAAATTTGTCCTAAAAAATCACTTAAAACTTTTCTTTGATTCCTTAATCTTAAAAAAGTAAATCAAAATTAACAAGCTCTTTTTGCAGCAATTCTTGCATTTAGTCATTCACATTTTTTATGATTTAATAAAAAACTTTTATTAACCGATAAAACTTTAATTTTAAAAAACTTAATTAGGGTAATAAATAACATGGAAGTTTATCAAGTCAAAGTATTTTTAGAGGTAGCTAGACATCTCAGCTTTACTGAAGCTGCTGATGCTCTAAATCTGACTCAACCTGCGGTCAGCGCCAAAATAAAGTCTCTAGAATCCGAGCTAGGAACTGAGCTTTTTTATCGGCTTGGTCGTAAAATTCAGTTAACAGAAGTGGGGCATTTTTTATTTGAGGAAAGCCCAAGACTTATTGAAGTTGAAAATCAACTGCTCGCTAAAGTCGAAGAAATAAAAAAAGGCAAGTTTGGCAATCTAAAAATCGGCTGTACAGCCGCGATCGCCAATGGATGGCTACCTGAAATCCTCTTCCAGTACCGTCAGCAGTATCCTGGGATTCAGACTCAATGTGTTGTATTTGACTCGGCTGAATTTCTCTACCGAGCTATTACCAATAATCAGATTGATTTAGGAATTTCAGATATTAATTTTGAAGAATTTTCTGAAATTTCAGCAAAACCAATTGCTCCAATTAGCTATTGTTTAGTCGTCATGGCAAATCACCCTCTAGCAAATCAGAACTGGTTGAGCTTGAAAGAGTTACAAACACAACCTTGGGTGATGCTAAATACTGGCTCTCCTAGCCGTTTAGTCTTTGAATCTCGCTTAACTGAATTAGGAATAAGTCTTTCAGAGTTCTCTAAATTTGAAACGGTTGATACTCTAAGTTTGATGCGAACCTACATTATGCAGGGTAACTATTTAGGATTTGCTTCTAACTTTGAATTTAAATCTGAATGTGAATCGGGAATGCTCGTTACAATTCCTCTCCAAGAATTTGCATTGTCCGGTAATATTTTTCTACTATTACCTAAACGATTAAGTGAATCTGTAAGCGCACATTCAGCGTCACAAAATCGACGCTCGCGCAATTCAAACCCAATACAAAAGTTTATTGCTCTGGTTGAAAACCGTCAGGAGGAACAGCAAACCTCTATTTCTCCTCATTCAACCCCAGTACGTTTGCGATCGCCTAGTCTAATTATCCGTTCCAATCCTTTGCAACGTCCTGAAACCATTAATTTAGCGATCGGTATTCAAAACAGCACGATTCCAACGGTAACGGCAGGCTTAGTGATTCAACGCTTAGGCTTACTGGAACACTTCTTACCCAGAGAAGGGCGATACAGTTCTACCCAGTACCAAATCCAGTGGTGTGATTTTTCTACAGGAGCCCCCATCATTCAGGGGTTACACTCTGGACAATTGGATATTGGCGTTCTAGGGGATTATCCCTTGTTACTGAGTGCATTACAACAAAATAATGCCGTTAATGAAAGTCAACAGACGCGCCTAGTTAGTTTCGTTTCAACGAATCCCGATGGTTCATGTAATGCTGTGATTGTACGAAACAAGTCCAATTTGCAAAGCATCGAAGACTTGCGAGGAGGTGTGATCGCTGTTCCATTCAGTTCTTCTGCACATGGGATGGTAATGCGATCTCTCAATTCTGCTAACTTACTCACCGAGGTTAGGCTTGCTTCCCTAGAGAACTCTAACATTACTCAGCCCTTTGGCTATCCAATTCAGGCAGATGGATACGCCCACTTTGCTCCCTTTCACGATATCGCCTATCGTCAAGGGAAGTTTCGTTATTTGCAAGGCGACAACTTGAATATGTTACCTGCCTTTCATGGTGTAGTGGTGAGTGCAAAGTTAGCAGAACAGTATCCAGAAGTTGTAATCGCTTACCTGAAAGCCTTAAGCGCAGCCCAATATTGGTACACTATTACACCCTCTGCTCTCTCTTTGATCAGCCAGTGGACAACCCTTGATGCCGAAATCGTCTCCCAAATTCTCAGCAATGTCTATAACCAGCATCAGCCAAGGCGCTTTTTCTGCGAGATGACGATTCGTCCCGACTGGATTGCCCAACATATTGCTCAACTCAGTCTAATTCCGGGAAATGAAGCACTAGAGACAATTAACCTCGATCGCTGGATTCAAACAGAATTTCTCTATCAATCTCAAGAGTTAAGCGGTTGGTGAAACTACTAATACAGTTCGCTTCAATCAACCCAAATCCATACTCTTGAGAGTTTCTTCACGAATTAATTCAAAGACTTGCCGATTAAGATTTACAAAATTTGGTGAAAGTATCGTATCTATATGGCGGGGTCGCTCAATATTTACTGTAACTGTTTCTTTGATACGCCCTGGACGAACGCCCATCACCAGGATGCGATCGCTCAAAAAGATGGCTTCTTCAATATCGTGAGTAACAAAAATCACAGTGGGTTTCAAATCACTCCACATACTCAGCAGCAACTCCTGCATCATGTGCCGAGTCTGGGCATCCAATGCTGCAAACGGTTCATCCATCAACAATACTGATGGTGAATTTACAAGCGCCCGCACAATGCTTGCACGTTGTTGCATTCCTCCTGATAGCTGATGAGGATAAGAATGACGATGCTTATATAGCCCAACTCGGTTTAAGTAATCATTTACCAATTCAGTCCGTTCTACTCTGGAAATACCCCGAATTTTTAAACCAAATTCCACGTTCTCAAAGGTAGTTTTCCAAGGTAGGAGCGAGTATTGCTGAAATACAAATCCGCGATCGGCTCCAGGTTTTTTGACTGGTTGCCCATCTACCAATACCTGTCCCCTCGTTGGCTTCAGAAAACCAGCAATCAAGTTTAGAATCGTTGACTTGCCACAGCCCGATGGCCCCAACAAGCAAACAAACTCACCAGGACTAATCTTAAAGCTTGTTGATTCTAGAACCAGTAAAGGCCCATATTGGTCTCGTCTCTTAAAGACAACGGATAAATCTTCAACCTCAACTGACCCTTTCACCAAGGCGCTAATATCCTTTTCTGCCAGGGTTGCCACAGTCTCTAAACCTCCAAAAATAGGCAATTAAAATCTTCATTTTCATAGGTGTACAACTAAACACCCTGCTTTTTCGTTACTCGCCAAGGCATCAACAACTTCGTCAAGAGATCCACAATCAGTGTGCTTACCAAACCCATCAAACCAATCAGCAGCATTCCCATCACGATTGGTGGATAATTCGATGTCACATAAGATTCCCAGGTTATATAACCTACCCCAAACCGACCCGCTAGAATTTCGGCTGTTACCAGACAAAACCAGGCATTCCCCATACCAATAACTAAACCACTGGCAATGTTAGGCATCGCTCCTGGCACTACAATATCTTTAAGAATTTGCAACTGTTTAGCCCCCAAACACTGTCCTACCCGCAGCAAAACTATATCCGTGCTTTCCACTCCCCGAATTGTGCTGATCAAGATTGGGAAGAATGCGCCCAGAAAGGTGATGTACACCATGCCTGACTCTGCATTGGGAAACATCAGAATTGCAAGCGGTATCCATGCAACGGCAGGAATTGGTCTAAGCAACTCCAAGGGAATAAAAACCAAATCTTCAATTTGGCGAAACCAGCCAATCAAGATGCCCAAGCTAACGCCCAGAATAGCCGCAATCCCAAATCCTAATAAAACTCGTTGAATACTGGCAGTAATATGCACAGCAGCATTGCCAGAAAAGAATTCAACCGTTGCATTCCAAACTTCAACTGGAGAGGGTAAAAAGGTAAAATTGATGAAGAAATTGAACTGAGTGACGCACAAAAGCTGCCAGATTCCAAAGAATAAAACAAGGGAAATTGCACGCTTTAAATTACGACTTTTGATTAGTGCCAGACTTATAATCGTTAATTTTGACAGGGAGCGCTGGCTCAAAAATTTGCTACCCAGTGTACTGTACTTTTCTCCTTTTACCTTTCGTGCTGATTTTGAAGCTACAGCCATTACAAACCTCTCATTTGAATCAAAATGTTTTTATCGTTGCGATCGCTCCACTTCATTCATCGCGCAACTGCTACATCCTTTGACTGTGTATTTTTGGCATAAAACTGCTGTAACTCTTGGAAGCTTGCAACCTTCGCTCCAGCTTTATCGGCAAATGCTTGTGCATCTTTTTCTAGTAAGAACGCAGATACTTGGTCACTATTCCAGACATAGAAGGAATTTTGGGCGAATAATTTCCAGCCTTTGTCGCGATCGTGGACAAAGACTACCGCCGCCGTCTTGCCCTCAGACTTGATCTGTTGCAGCTTTGTCAGCATATTCTTGATTGAGGCAAAACTGAGTACTTTATCTTCTCCTTTTATCCAAATCTGAGCGGCTAGTTTTGGAGCTTGAATCGCTTCTTGAGTGAGTGCATCATTGCCAAGAACCAAATTATCTGCCAACTTAGCCACATCCTGTTCGCTAATGTTGCTCTCCTTAAGCGCTTGTTTTAGGTAACTGTCATCCGTCCAACTGGCAACATCATCTGGATTCACACTGGCATCCAATTTTCCAATCTGCTTCAACGTCGTTACGCTATTTTTGAGCGCAGTAATTTGGTAGGGCTGAATTCTCGGATCGAGCTTTTGAATACCCGATGGCCCAAGGAACATATAAAAAATTTCTTTCTCAACCCCCGTCCACTTCTCCAACTTCCCTGAGAGGGCTTCTGGTTGTTCCCTGAAACGCTGATTTGCCTCCAGCATTGCCCTGAGATAAGCCACCACAATTTCGGGATTTTCCTTCGCAAAGTCCGATCGCACTACAACTCCATGAAAGGTTGGAGTTCCCGTTTGTGCACCATCGTAAATCTTGCGAGCAAAGCCTCTAAAGGGAAACAACTCACCATAGGGTACAAAATCCGCATGAGCATCAATTTGACGGCTTCTCAGGCTGGTGCCACCTACTTCTGGCGATTGACTAACTAAAGTCACGTCTTTCTTTGGATCAATGCCTTCATTCTTCAGAGCCCGCAGCAGCATCCCATGTGCCGAGGTACCGAAGGGAACTGAAATGTTTTTCCCCTTTAAGTCTGCTAGTTTTTTGTAAGGTGTGTCGCTTGGAACAACAACAGCATTTCCGGCTCCATCAGGGCTGTAGGCAAGAGATGAGACCAAAACAGTCTTAACGCCATTGCCTTTCTTCTGAAAGGTCGTCAGGTTAATCGTTGCCGGAAAGTCCGCCATGCTGCCGATATCAATTTGATTCGCCAACATTTTGTTGGTAATTGGTGGAGCTGAGGTTGAGCTAGACCACTCAATTTTGTAATCAACATTTTGATATTTCCCTGTTTTTGGCAGATATTTCTCCAGTAACTTTTCTTCTCGGATGACTGCACCACCTGTCACGGTGTTAATAGTTTGATCTTGGGTACCGATCGCAATCCGAATTACCCTTTTGCCAGAGGAAGCACCTGAAGTATTTGCAGAGGTGTTATCACAAGCACTGGTAAAGGCTAAGGAAACAACTAGCAGAGAAAAAACAACACTCTTTAAAGACAATAGTTTGATCGGCATACGGCTCCATTCCTGCATCGAATCTGTTGCCCTACTCGTTTCACTCAAATCATGTTGGAGCAGTAGCTAACCCAATCCCCTGTTTATCGAGCGGAATACGGGTATTTAAAAAGAATGCCATAGTCAAACGCCGAAGACAAGACATAAACCCCGGTTTATCGATAGATTTTTTGTATTTATAGATAAATTTCTTGAATTGAATCTGTCAGAGGTGCAGACATACGATATGTATAGCAGTCAGCACTCAGCTATCCCTCTGTCAGCTTTTTTAAAAGCCACTGTTTACAAGGCTTTCGGAATATATATTGTCCTAACTGCCTTAACGGTTGCTATAGTTTAGCTAATCGTCAAAAGGGTCATGATAATGTGACAGTAGGCTTAGAAAAAGTGCAAAGTTTCCTAGACGAGAAAACGCTTTGTCTCAAAAAACTAACGATCACCAACTCGTCAGTAACCTGACACCAGAGGAGAGGCGTATTGCTACTCGCTTTAACCGACAATATCGGGGTGAAGCGTTAGAACTCCCTGAAGATGTAAAAACCTTACCAATTTATCGAGATTGGGCAACAGGGAATCTTGATGCCAAAATTGCTTCTCCTTTCTGGGAAATACAACAACCTCAAAAAAATCAGCGCTGTTTGGATATCGGCTGTGGTGTTAGCTTTCTAATCTATCCCTGGCGCGAATGGGGAGCTTTCTTTTGGGGTCAAGATATTAGTTCGGTCGCACGAGATGCCTTAATCAGCCGCGGCCCTCAACTGAACTCAAAGCTGTTCAAGGGTGTTGAGTTGGGGACTGCTCGACAGTTACGTTATGATGATGCCCAATTCGATTTGGTGATCTCTACAGGTTGGAGTTGCTACTATTCCCTTGATTACTGGCAAGGTGCGATCAAGGAAGTAAAGCGGGTACTCAAGCCTCATAGTTCTTTTGTTTTTGATGTTCTTAACCCGGAACAGCCGCTGGCGTTAGACTGGGCGGTATTAGAAACTGAGATGGGTGCAGAAGTTTTTTTAGAGCCTCTAGCAGACTGGGAAAAACTGATTAAGTCTGCTGGAGGCAAGATTAATAAACAATTGTCAGGAGAGTTGTTCGAGCTATATAAGGTCACTTTTTGAAGTTCTACCTCTTTAGCTTGTGTTACTGCAAGAACGTTATTTTTTTGGTGGTAGAGGTCGATTAGCAAGAGCCATGATCCTTTCAAAAGCTTGCTGTTGATATTGGTCATCTAACCAAGCGTGATAAGTCTGAATATGCACTGCCACCGAATGACCCATTTGCTTGGCAGCTAATGATACCTCCAATCCATATGCCATACTCCTAACCGCCCAAGCACGACGTAAATCATAAGGACAAAAAGGTATTTCTTGCCGCCGCAAATATTGCGATACCCTCTGGCTCAAGCATTTGCCAGATTAAATCTATGGTAGGTTGTTCAATGGATTTAACTTGTTTTAGTTCCTGCTCTGATAGTTGATCCCACATTTCGCACTTTTTTTCTAAAAATTGTAAAAAATACTATTTATGTTCTTAACCATTTAAGTGGAAATAATATTTGATAGCTCCGGAAATATCAATTATTATTAAATATTTAGTCTCCAGCCAGTAGCTTTTTAACCAGAAGAAAAAGCTATCACTTCCTATTTGCCAAATTTTTCTTTTTTATTTCATATTGTTGCTAACTTGGTCGCTTCATTTTTTGATTCTGTGTAATCTAAACAGTTACAACTTGAAGTGCGAAATGTGGGGATTATGTAAATGAATGGACAAAGGAAGAAATATTAGTTTGGCTAAGTAAGCGTGGAAACGTCACACTACTTCCCAATTACACTGATTCATATGATTTTTGCTCAAAAATTGGCATTGAGACTTTATTCAGGTTAACTCAAGATCGTGAGTTTTTTATTTATCTAGGCGATCACGTTTTCTACAAGCCGAGTAATTAGCTTTCACTTTTTTAATTGACTTGTTGTAGCTAATTGCGAAATATGAAGTAAATTTAACTTAAAAAATCTGGATCAATCCCAAGCGATCGCAACCTTTCAGCTAACTTATTAGCACGTTCCTCCGCTTGTATACGAAGTTGTTGCTCTTGTTTAGCTAGTTCTTCTGGCGTTAAATATCGTTGTCCTTGCCGATCATACCAATACAACCACTCCCGCCTTAGTCCCTGATGTGTAGCTTCTTCCCGTCCAATTCCTAAACTATTGAAACATGACAAATAACGCCAAGATCAATAATTAGATCCTAGCGTTAATTGTTAATGTTAAGCCTGCCTAAGCAGGATTGGTTTGTATGGTTCCCCAGGTTTTCTACCTGTGGGATGATTAGCAGAGAAACTCACGCGGATCGGTGACATACCCCGTAATAGCGGATGCTGCCGCTGTGTAAGGTGAAGCTAGATAAATTCCCGCCTCCTTATTACCCATCCGACCAGGGAAATTACGATTAGTAGTAGAAACGCAAATTTCTGGCTCATTCATCCGCCCGAAAGTATCTTTTGGCCCACCTAAACAAGCAGCGCAGGAAGGCGCAGCAGGTTCGATACAACCAGCATCTAATAAAATCTCAGATAAAGTTTTACCATCGTACTTGGTGGTAAACAAATCTTCGTAAACCTTCTGAGTAGCTGGCACTATATATGTGGGAACTTTAACTTGCTGACCCTTCAAAACTTGGGCAGCATACATAAAGTCTGAAGTTTTACCACCAGTACAGGAACCAATATATACGCGATCAATCTTGACATCACGGCATTCTCGTGCTAAAGCGCGATTATCTGGAGAGTGTGGTTTAGCAACTACAGGCTCTAATTGAGAGACATCGTACTGCCTATCTGAATAGAAACGAGCATCGGCATCAGTATAGACTGCTTCAAATGGCTTGTTAGTACGATCGCGAACATATTCAAATGTTGTTTCATCTGGTGCAACTGTGCCATTTTTCCCACCAGCTTCGATCGCCATATTACACAGCGTCATCCGATCTTCCATCGAGAGATGTTGGATAGTGCTACCAGCAAATTCCATTGCTCTATAAGTAGCACCAGAAACACCAATATCCCCAATAATTTGCAAAATTAAATCTTTCGCCAACAGATATTTTGGCATTTCACCATTGAGGACAAAACGCATAGTTGCTGGTACTTTAATCAGCAACTTGCCAGTTCCCATAATGAAACCAGCGTCAGTGTTACCAATACCAGTAGCAAACTGACCAAAAGCACCCGCGTTACAAGTGTGGGAGTCTGTACCAAATAGTACTTCCCCTGGTCGGGTGTGACCTTCTTGTGCTAGGGCAATATGACAAACGCCCTTATAATCTGGGTTAGCTTTAAAGTCGGATCTGTCGGTAATGTCGTAGAAATATTTAATGCCTTGTTCTTTGGCAAAGTCCCGCAGAATATCAACGTTGCGGTTAGCACGTTCGTCAGCAGTAAAGATATAGTGGTCGGGAATCAGAACAATTTTTTCAGTGTCCCAAACTTTAGCATCTGCTCCAAACTCGCGTTTGAAAACACCTATTGTACCAGGCCCACAAACATCATGGGTCATTAATAAATCTACATTTACCCAAATATTGTCCCCTGGTTCGACTACAGACCGACCAGAGGCACGAGCCAAAATTTTCTCAGTTAGGGTCATCCCCATAGTAATTCTCCTGCTTTAGAGGCGCTTGTTGCAATACGTTAACTTGAAATTAGTTAAGAAGAGTGAGTGCGATCGCACTCATACTTCCATATTTGTGATTGAAAGCTTACTTTAAAAAAATTTGCTCTAATAATTCCTCTTTACCACCAGGAAAGATACAAGTTTTATCCTAATGGCTACTTCAGTAGTTTATTTATAGTTGTGAGATTTCTGGATCAAGAATGTGTGGATCAGTAATATTTTGTGGGTAAGATTTAGTGTGGAGATGCGATCGCTTCATTAACAATTCAGACCTTAATTTCTGACAAGAGCAATACCTACTTAAGACACTTGTAGCAAAATTAGCTCAACTTTGCCACTATAATTGGCGATTTGAGACTTAGAATTATTAATTTCCAATCCTAAATCTCAAATTTGGTAAATTTACCATTTCAGCAAATTAAACTGCTCCATATCCACTGTTTCGCGGTTGCGATAAATTGACAACACAATTGCTAAACCTACTGCTGCCTCAGCCGCCGCTACAGTAAGCACAAATACTGCAAACACCTGACCTTTAATTCCTTGAGGATCGAGGTAGTTAGAAAAAGCAATTAAATTAAGATTAACCGCATTCAACATCAACTCAATTGACATCAACACTCGCACAGCATTACGGCTAGTAATCAAGCCATAAATGCCAATACAGAACAAAGCAGCAGCTAATAGTAAGAAATACTGAAGTTGTAGGTGCATTATTTATCTCCGCTTCTAAGCATTTGTATCTATAGGTTGAGTAGTAGTATCACCTTTGCCACCACTACCTACAGTCAATAGTTCTCGTGGTCTTTCTTGTAAAGTTAAACTTGTAGGCTGATTAAGATCCGGTAGAACTTCCTCTGGAATAAATTCCCGACGTGCCAGAATAATTGCACCTACCATTGCCATCAACAACAATACAGAAGCCAACTCAAAAGGTAGTAAAAAGTCACTAAAGAAGTGCAAACCCAATTCCACAGTCGTATTTTGACCAAGAATTGCAGCAGGAGCCAAAGACCAAGGGCTTACCAATACCATTGTGCTTAAGAGTGTAAACAAACCTGCACAAACTAAAGCTGTTGCCCCTTGACGTATCCAACGATTGCGAAGCGGTTTAAAATCTTCACGCTTATTCACAAGCATGATCGCAAATAAAATTAGAACGTTCACCGCTCCAACATAAATTAGTACTTGTGCTGTCGCTACAAAGTCAGCATTTAGCAAAAGGTATAAACCAGCAATGCTGATAAACACGCCGCCTAACAAAAAGGCAGAGTAAACGATGTTGGCAAACAGTACTACCCCTAAAGCTGCCCCAAGCATCATTACTGCTAATAAGCCAAACGAAACAATCTGAACCCCTTCTGCTAAATTCACAATATTTGTCCTTTATCTTTGTTCATTGTTAATTGGTCATTGTTAATTGGTCATTGGTCATTGTTAATTGGTCTGACCTATAAGCCATAACCTCTGACCAATTAATAATTAACCACCGATGCCTACTTCGATTTCTCCATTTGTTCCACAATCTCCTCTGGGCGCTGACCAGCACGACGAACATCTGCTGGTAAGTCGTGGGGTTCAGTCACACCTTTGGGCAGGTAAGCCAATTCCCGTAGAGGAGTTACCATTGGGTCATTTGTAACTTTGTAAGGTAAGCGACCCAATGCTACGTTGTCATAATTCAATTCATGACGGTCGTAGGTGGACATCTCATACTCTTCTGTCATAGATAGACAGTTAGTAGGGCAGTATTCTACACAGTTGCCGCAAAAGATACAAACTCCAAAGTCGATGCTATAGTGCTTCAACTTTTTCTTCTTAGAAGCTTTATCAAATTCCCAATCTACAACTGGTAGGTTGATGGGACATACACGCACGCAAACTTCACAGGAAATACACTTATCAAACTCGAAGTGAATCCGACCCCGGAAGCGTTCAGAAGGAATTAGTTTTTCGTAAGGATACTGTACTGTAACCGGACGACGGCGCATATGGTCGAAGGTAACAGATAACCCCTCACCAATATAGCGGGCTGATTGTACAGCTTCTTTGGCATAGTCGCCAACTTGTTTCAGGAATTTGATCATTAGTGTCTACACTCTCTTGTTTAAGCTGTTAATTAACTGTCAGCGTTCAGCAATCAGCCTTAGTAAAATTGATTGTGAATCAAGAATTTATTTCCATCAGCCACTGATAATTTTGTGGTATTTAATTCCTAAAAGCTGATAGCTGATAGCTGATAGCTAATTGCTATCCACCAAAGGCAAAGGGAAAAGCTAGCTTTAAAGCAGCAGTTAACAGTAGGTTTACCAGAGAGACTGGTAGCAAAAACTTCCAACCTAAATTCAACAATTGGTCAATGCGGACACGAGGTACAGTCCAACGCAGCAATACTGCTATAAATACTAAAAAGTATGCTTTTAGTACAGTCATGCTGATACCTAACGCGGCATCAATTACTTGCAACCAGGGACTTGTTTCACTAACTCCAATCCAGCTACCTAACAGTTCGATAGGAATGGGAGTTTCCCAACCACCCAGGTACAAAACCGCAACTAAGATGGCAGATAAAACCAAGTTGACGTAAGAACCAATGTAAAACAAACCGAATTTCATCCCTGCGTATTCAGTCTGATAACCAGCAACCAGTTCTTCTTCTGCTTCAGGAAGGTCAAATGGGAGTCGTTCACATTCTGCTAGGGCTGCAATCCAAAAGATAATAAAACCAATAGGTTGCCGCCATACATTCCAGCTAAGAATGCCGTAACTTGCTTGCTGATTAACGATATCAAGGGTGCTGAGGCTGTTAGACATCATCACAATCGCCAGCACTGATAGCGCCAAGGGAATCTCATAACTAATAGACTGCGCTGCTGCTCTAAGTCCTCCTATTAAGGAGTATTTGTTATTAGAAGCATAACCAGACATCAGCAAGCCAATTGGCGCAATGCTAGACAGGGCAATCCACAAGAAAATCCCGACGTTTAAATCTGTAATTACCAAGTTCTGTCCAAAAGGAACAATTAAGAAGGACAAGAACACAGGGATAACGACGAGAATTGGCCCCAAGGTAAATAGCCAGGGGTCAGACTTTGCTGGAACAATATCTTCTTTAAACACCAGTTTTAGACCATCGGCAACTGGCTGTAAGACACCCAAGGGGCCAGCAAATTCTGGGCCTATGCGCTGTTGGGCAGCAGCAGAAATTTTTCGCTCTAGCCAAACGACTACCAAAACGCCGACTGTGGCACCGATAATCATCAGAAACATTGGCAGGGGCATCCAAATGGCTTTGGCAGCACCAGCAGGGATGCCCAAATCCATCAAAGATTTGATAAAAGTTCCTTGTAGGTCAATGCCTGGGTTCATGTTTCCCGCTTCTTCGTAATTAAGTTAGGCGATTCGAGACTGCCAGTCTTGAATCAGTCTATCTGGATCTATTGTGAAGTTTTTTTTACACTTTCAAAGTTTAGTATATCGCTGTCCGGTATCTTGGCAGTGGGGGTGATGAGAAATTGTACTTATGATTGAGATAGGGTGAACTAGGGGCGATCGCGCTTCGGGTAAAGTGCTATAAAAATAAGGTAACGATCCAACTGATGGTAGGCTGATTACTTGGAATTATCAAGCTCAAGAATTGCAACTGAAATCAATTAATAGCTATTCCTCCAAAAATCAGCACTGTAATTGATAGATTGAACCAGGAATTAAATGCAACAGAGCAAGCAGCAACAACTGGGCTAAATATAATTAGATCTCTACTATCCAGTTTTCCTAATAACTATATAGCGTTTCTAGATCTGGTGAGGTACAGCTTCAAAACCTCAAGGCTTGATATACAAAATATTGGTGTACCTCAGTTACATGGGAAACGCTATATATTGGTACAGTTTTTTGACTTGATGGTTGTTTTTCTATGTATTTAGCAATTGCAGGGCTGATTTTATAGTAGAGAGAAACCAATATCTTGCCAAGATAATTCCTCATTAGCTTCTGATCTCTAAATTCCCTAAAAGTATCCAAATCTGGATGGACAGATGTTGAATAAGCTGCTGTGGCTATAAAGCAAGAACAACTATTGTCAGTAACTTGATTAGTAAGTTTAAAAGACATTTGTACATTCTATAAAACAAAGTTCTGGAACAGATAACTGCTCGCCTTCAAACAATTTAGCTAACAACACCCATGCTTCTAGCGTGTAAGTATCTCGAACAAAACACTGAATCAGTACACTGGTATCTACTACATACCTTGTCGCCATTGGTTACGCTCCTCTATAATCATTTCGCTTCCCGTTGGCTCTCCTGGTAATGGTACGATCATGTGGCGATCAATTGCAGCAAAAATTTCTTGTAAACGTTGTTTGTCTACAAATTTACTAGGATGCTTTGAGTTAATTAGGCGCTGATCGACTACTTGTGTAATTAACTCTTTAAGTTCTTCAACTATCATTTCTGCTAATGATTTAGTTGTCATTTTAACTCCCTGAGTTTCGTTACATATAATATTAATTATGGTAATTGTTCCCAGTTTGAACCTGGGAACAAGTTATTCCTGTTGGGTTTCACTTCGTTCTACCCAACCTACTAGCTAACGTTGTTCAAAGGGAATATAAAGGTTTCCGTGTTCACCTGTATAAATTTGGGTAGGGCGATATATGCGGTTTTCGTCCAATTGTTCTTTCCAGTGAGCTAACCAACCAGCAACCCGTGCGATCGCAAATACTGGTGTAAACAAATCTTCAGGAATACCCATTTTCCGGTAAACCAAACCTGAGTAGAAATCAACATTAGGATAAATCCCTTTATGCCCTAATTTCTCCTCTACTGCCTTTTCTAGCTCTATAGCAATGTCATAGTACTTATCATGACCAAACTTCTCAAACAACTGTTCAGCTAAACCTTGCAGGAAAGTCGCGCGTGGATCTTTCACCTTATAAACGCGGTGACCAAAACCCATAATTTTAGTTTTGCGTTCTAAGCTACTATCCAGCCAAGGACGTACATTCTCAACTGAACCAATTTCTTCTAGCATCGTAATGACTTCTTCATTAGCCCCACCATGCAACGGCCCAGCTAAAGTTCCTACCGCCGACGCTACTACAGCATAAGGATCGGTCAATGTTGAAGCCGTCACTCTAGCAGAAAAAGTTGAAGCATTAATTGTATGTTCTGCATGAAGCGTGAGACATACATCAAAAATATGCGCGGCTAGGGGATCAGGTTCTCGCTCGTTGAGCATATACAAAAAGTTAGCCGCGTAGTCCAAATCATCACGAGGACGAACCGGATCGTTACCCTTACGCATTAATTGGAACGCCGCTACCATTGTAGGAATCTTCGCCAGCAGCCTCACCACAGCTTCCCGTATGTAATTTGGGTTAGCGAGAGCGCGACGGGAATAAAACAAGCCTAAAGCCGCAGCAGAAGCTTGTAGAGCATCCATTGGGTGTCCTGTTTCTGGAAAACATTTCATCATGTCACGGATGCGATATTTAATCCGGCGATGATAGCGAATGTCATCCTCAAATTGTTTCAGTTCTTCCCTAGTCGGCAGTATCCCCCAAATTAACAAATATGCCGTTTCCAGGAAGGTACTTTTTTCTGCGAGTTCTTCAATACGGATACCTCGATATTCCAGAATACCTTTCTGTCCATCGACATAGCTGATACTGGATTGAGCAGCAGGAATACCTTCTAAGCCTGGTTTATACTCGCAGAGAGTCATCTTTCTATCTTGTGCATGAGGTAAACATTCTCAAGTTAACTCATCTCAAACCCATAAAGGAATACATTTTTTGTGAGAGAGGAGAGAGGAGGGTCATTGTTCATTAGACCAATGAGCAAAAATCCATATAATTTTTTTCTTTGCGCCCTTTGCGTTCCTCCTTTGCGTCCTACCCTAGCGCTAACGCGCAGCTAAAGCCCTACGGGCATGAACACGCTAACGGGAAGCCTTCGGCTAATGCGTTAAAAAAATATAACTTTGATTAATGCTACGAAGTCTATTGCTATAGCCGTTTAGGGGAAGTCAATAAGAACAGTTGACTTTGAGCGACTGGTGTGGTGGTTGCTGGGATAGTCAAACCAATTACTCCAGCTTTTTTTAGGATTATTTTTTGTTTAGCATCGCCCCAAAGTAAGATTTCTGCCCAATTTCCTAAATCAGGTTGATGACCTACTAAAGCTAACTGAATTAAGGCTCGTTGGCTTTCATTACCCTTTTTAGAGAGTTTAAGATCATGGGGATAGCGCAAGCGCTGACTTGTCAGTTCGCCTAGCGACTCCGTTGGAGTATCGCGCCATTTTTCCAACCAACTCAACCAAGCAGAAAAATCGCCGCCAGGAGCAAGGTAGGGAGATTCTTCGATCCGCGAACTAAGCCCAACAGAGTAAAGAATATCTGCGGTTTGGCGCGATCGCACTAAAGGACTGGTCAGAATCAAATCAAACCGCACACCTATCTCATACAGCCGGAGAGCCACTACTTTTGTTTTCTGATGCCCTTTAGCCGTAAGCTGGCGTTCTGCATCGTTAACCTGGCTATCTGCCTCACCTGCGATACCATGACGAATTAAGTACAGTTCAGTAATCAAAGTTAAATTGTTAATTGTTAATTGTTAATTGATTACCGTTTGTCCTGAGAAGGTAAAAGATTGTCTCTTGGGTTAACCAAGCGTAGTAACTTTTGTTTAATTTGCCGATCAAAAACTTCCCACTTCAACTTGGCATATTCTGAACTGTCATTAAATCCACACAAAAATCCAATTGGAATTTCAAAACCACCAGCCATCAAGCGTCCACCACCAAAAAAGCGTCCTTGACTATCTCGATCAAAAGCTTCTTTGATAAATTCGTCAGGATCTAGGGTAATTTTGTTAGTTCTAAGTGAACCAATTACGACCTCTAAATCTTCATCTTCATCGTGGACAATACCGTAAACAACTGCTGTGTGGACGTTTTCTTCTGTTACCAAAAAATCGGCAGCTTGAGGAATAGCATCGCGGTCTTCGTAGCGTAAATAACCTACACCAGCAATTGAGAAGTTATTTTTAACTAAGCGGTTAGTAAGCGATCGCTCGATCACATCCATCACCCGTTTAGAGCGGTATGTCTGTAATACAGCATTCAGCAATTGAGCATCATAAAATCGACTTAAATATCCCGCAGCCAAAAAATCTTCTTCTTGGGCTTGCATCAAACGGTTAGTATCTGATCGCAAACCGTGCATCAACGCCGTAGCACACTTAACGTGTTCATTGATACTGCTATCTAGTTTGAGTAAACCTGACTGAAGATACTGGGTTAAAATCGTCGCTGTTGCCCGTGTAGAAGGACGAATATCAGCAAATTCTGGGTTTAATTCCTGCTGGGTACTGTGATGATCAATGATTACTGTAACTGGAATACCAGCTTGTTGCACTACTGACATTAGTTGACAGGTAGTAGCTTGGTTATCAATCAGTACACACCCTTGATAAACCGCTAAATCTTTTTCTTTAACGTTTTGGAGCGCCAAGCGTTTTGTTGGTAAACCTGTTAGCTTTACCAAGGCAATATTTTCTTGGTGACTGAGTGCGCCAGCATATACAATGTCACAGTTAATATTGTATTGCTTAACAATTAATTGATAAGCCCAAGCACTAGATAAAGCATCAGGATCGGGAAAGTCTTGTAGCAAGACTATTTGGCGATCGCCCCGATGACGATCTAAAATCTGCTTTAACTCCTCCACCTTTAGCTTCAGCAAAGACTCTGGTTCTGATTGCCCCTGAAAATTACTAGCTTTTCCCCTTGGCTTCGTTACAGATGGTTCCTCCTCTGGGGATTCAACAGTAGGTACTTCCTCCAAGCTATAGTCTGTACTTGTAGACTCTGTTTCTAAAAGCGAATTGTTCACATTAAGCGGCTTAAGGGAATTCGATAACATATCGTTGGCGTATATGAATTATGTAATAGAGCGGAGAGATCGACTAACGGGATACTGGTATGAAAGTTTATTATTGTTGTTACGTACTTAACCTGATTTAATTTGTTTTTTTTGGGATGGGGTGGTAATATCATCTCCGGTTAATCAGTAGAAACGCAACATGGCGCGTCTCTAAAAAGTTTCCCCGGCTTCCCCGCTCATCACCGCCAAAGAGTTTTGACTGCATCCGTTTTTTAGCTCCACACATAATGATTGTCGCAAAACCCCTAGCCACCTACCCACAATCAGAAGTTGTGTTTTCCGGCATTTAGGCGAGCAAGAAGGTTGAAAAAACCCCTGTGTTAATTTAACAACAGGGGTTTTAAAGACCAATCACATATTTTTGCCATTCTCGATGAGTACCACTTTTGACGTGTTTTGCTACTTCAAAGTGTAGACTACTATAGGGTCGGCGAGGTTGATGATGTAAGAACATATTTGCTTCTTTCGGAGTACGGTTACCTTTTTTAACGTTGCAACGTACACAGGCGGTCACAATATTTTCCCAGGTATCGCCGCCACCACGAGAACGAGGCAGTACATGATCGAGGGTTAAATCGTCTCCTGTGCAACCACAGTATTGACAAGAGTGGCTGTCTCGGTGGAGGATATTTCGGCGGGTCAAAGGAATTTCCTTATAAGGAACCCGAACATAATGTCGCAGTCGAATGACTGTAGGCAA
Organism: Oculatellaceae cyanobacterium; assembly: GCA_036702875.1. Classification (GTDB taxonomy): domain Bacteria; phylum Cyanobacteriota; class Cyanobacteriia; order Cyanobacteriales; family PCC-9333; genus Crinalium. Next base: position 68,508 of record DATNQB010000039.1, read on the forward strand.
GGGGAAGTCTGGATACAGCAGTTTGCCGTTTTGTTCCACTTGCTCTGCTTTGCCCTTGAGCATTAAAACAACCGCTCGTCGCCAGCTAGTGATGTTGAGCGGTTCATAAGAGGCGTTTAACACCAGAACCTTGCTCATTGGTGTATTAGTGAATTATTAAAGTAATATTTCTACCGATGGTAGCACAGCTTTCTAGGTGTATGTTATGAAGCTATAGGTATAAAATCTTAAAAAATTTCAATATATTTACTGAGCCAGGAAAATATATTTGCTTCAAGCTGGTTTTAATAAATTTAACTTATTAAGTATAAATACTCAAAAAATCATTGAAAGACTAAGCAATCGCACTTTCTGTTATGGCAACTGTTCATCTTCTAAACAGATTAGTCATACTCATTCCTGTGACTAGCAACCCTGCCAAACCCAAACCGTTCAATACTGGATAAACTGCCTCTAAGCCGAAAATACTACCACTATGAACTTGTAGAATAAATCCAGCTAAATTATCAAGGTGTAGCCACTGACCCAAAATTGGATAACTGATACCCGTAAGCACAGTTATCAGTAATGGCAAGCACATGATGATAGCAAGTCGGCGATGATATTTGCGAAAAGCACGGTTAAAACTGTTCATGCAAAGTTTTGTTTCTAAGATATGATCTTAAGTTAAAGCCACAATACCACTAGCGATGTAGGTAGAATTCAATATCTATAATAAGTGATTGTAGCGATTGTGAATTTTATAATTAAAAACTTAGTTGTTCATAGTCTCTTAAGTAGAATAGATTTTTGACTTTAGTTAGGCAGATTTAGATAACTTAGTTCTTTAATAGATAATTAACACTTAGTAAACAACTAGAATTAGCCAATAATTATGAATCGTCGCGCTTTTTTTAACTGGGTAGGTGTAGGTTTTCTGGCAAGTTCGTTACCTGTAGCGATCGCTAGTTGTATGTCAGATCAGTCTAATCAGCAAGCAACTACACCAACACCAACTCCGTCTAAACGCCCAGATGGATTTGAGCAGGTTGGCACGGTAGCTGATTTAAATAGTAAAGGTCAAATTCTCCAGAAGCAATCTCCAGAAAAAGCAGTATTAGTAGTCCGCGATCCCAAAGATGCTAACAAAATTTTAGCCGTAAATCCCATTTGCCCTCATAAAGCTTGCATTATTGGATGGCAGGCAGATCAAAAAGTATTTATTTGCCCGTGTCATAATTCTAAATTTACTCCAGACGGCAAATTTTTAAATCCACCAGCTAACAAACCCTTGCAAGTTTATCAAGCTAAGGTAGAAGGTGAACAGGTTTTAGTTAAGCAAGGATAATTAGAGCTTTTGTAATTCGCACAGATAAGCCGATTCTCTTTATAGGCAATCTACCTGATTTGTTAACTAAATCTTAATTAAGACAGTGCGATCGCCATATATAAAAATTAGTAAATTTTTACAAAGATTAATTGCTCATAAATCTAACCAATGAATGATGCAGATAGCTAGCAATTTTAGAGATCCTAATAAATAGGAACTAATGAATTATTAAGAGGAAATTATGAGTATTGAAGATAGGGCGCAAGCAGTAGCTAAGAATCTTGAAGGAAAAGCTCAAGCAGCTATGGGTGAAATTACTGGCAGTGAAAAAGATAAAACAGAAGGTCACAATAAGCAAGATCAAGCCGCAGCAATTCATCTCAAAGAAGATATCAAAGATAAGGCAAAAGAAATTGTAGATCAAGCATAGGTTTTAACACCATGATTTTTATATTTCAAATATGTTAATCCAGCAAAATGAGACTTAGCTGGATTTTTTAAAGGATTAGCTAAATTTATTGTAATTACATAATTTTTTTGTTAAAAACTACCGACTTGGAACCCAAAGTATAATTTAGACTAGACTAATTCATTTTAAATTTATTCGATAAATTTAACTATTTTAACACAAAGGTTATAAGTTTGATAGAGATAGCAAACCATTAAGCACATAGTTTAATAACCCTTGATTTTGAAAAACGTATTTTTTATATCTAAAAGAGTATTTTTTATAATTTTATCATCAGCTAACCTGTTAAATGGGAAACCAATAGAATTAATAAAAAAACAACAGTTTATCTTTATTAAGTTCTTTAATCAACATTAAAGCTGGAAAAATATGGAAACGGTAGAAAATATGCCCAATAATCCTAGTGGGCAGTTGGTCATTATTGGCGGAGCAGAAGACAAAGAAGGGGATTGTAAAGTACTGCGAGAGTTTGTACGCCGCGCAGGTGGTACTAAAGCTCGAATTGTGGTGATGACAGTGGCAACATCCATGCCTGGGGAAGTTGGCGATACTTATACCAAAGTATTTGAAAGGCTGGGAGCAGAACATATTGAAGTCGTTGATACTCCTGAAAGGGAAGATGCCAACGAGGCGAAAGCTATAGAAGCAGTTGAGAATGCTACTGGGGTGTTTTTTACAGGGGGAGATCAAGCTCGCATCGTCACAGCAATTAAAGATACTAAACTGGATGCAGCTATGCACAAACGTTATTCTGAAGGGATTGTAGTTGGTGGCACTAGCGCTGGCGCTGCAATGATGCCAGATATCATGATCATTGAAGGCGATTCGGAAACAAATCCCCGTGTAAATGTTGTAGAAATGGGGCCAGGTATGGCTTTTCTGCCAGGAGTGGTGGTAGATCAACATTTCTTACAACGCGGACGTATGGGGCGCTTACTATCAGCATTGGCACAACAACCAGCAGTATTAGGATTTGGGATTGATGAGAATACTGCTGTGGTCATTAATGATGGCAAATTTGAAGTAGTTGGAGAAGGCGCTGTTACGGTTGTTGATGTTGCGGACGTTACTCATTGCAATGTGGATCAACTATTAAAAGATGAACCATTAGCGATTTGTGGAGCTAAGTTGCATATTTTGCCACACGGGTACAAATTTGATTTGCAATCTCGTAAGCCAATTTTAAACTAGGTAATTTACTGGAGTATAGACTAATCGTTGAGAGCGGTTAGTCTATTTTATTTATTATATTTGGAAGATTTTGAGCAGGCGATCGCAAAAAGTTCTTTTAAACTTGAGATTTAAGCACAGCAGATAAATGCCTTACTTAAATACTTAACGCGGAAGGATATCATCAAGGCGAATTTGTAAGCTTTTTAGGAGAGGAGAAATAATCAGTTGACCGAGGCGGAATTGTTGCTGGGTATAATCTTCGTCAATCAGTTGGCAAACCGTGACAGTAGGTTGTTTGGGTTTACCGATAAAAGCCACTCCTCCCAAACCGCGATAATCAACAATCCAATACTCAGAAATTCCTAGCAGGGCATATTCTTCAACTTTTCGGGCGTAATCTGTTTCCCAGTTAGTGCTAACGACTTCTACCACCATTTTGATCGAGCGTCCCAGCGTAATCACAGGTTCTCTTTCCCATAGAGGTTCATTTGCGATCGCGGTTTCATCTAGTACGACAATATCGGGACGACGGACGGTTGCTGCATCTGCAAAAGGACGAATTAAACAAGTGCGGGGAATGAACCAGGGGAGTTTTTCTGTTGCGATCGCAATACCAATTTGAGCCGCTAGTTTACCGCTAACAGTTTCGTGCGGCCCTGTAGGTTCCATATCCACTAACTCTCCATCAGCAAGTTCATAGCGGGGATTGTCACAATATTGAGCTAGGAAGGCTTCAAAAGTAAGGAGTTTTTGGGCGGCGTAAGCCATTGCAACCTCTCAAAATTTTAGTGGTTCTATTTAAGTTTAGTTATTTAATTTTTGAATTTTTTAGCCTGAGTACGGTGAATCTTATCCAATCAAAAGGCAACCCAAAGGCAACAAGAAGAAGCCTTCATCTCTCACATATATCTCGGCTTGGTGCAAAATATTCTTTCGGAATAAAATTAATAAACTGACTTGGTGCTTTTAAAGATGCTCCAGAGCTTTGTAAGAATGCAGAGATAAACAATTGGTGTTTTGCTCTAGTCATCGCTACATAAAATAAGCGTTTTTCTTCCTCAATCTTCTGTTCTCCTAGGCTTAAATAATTTGGAAATTCACCCTCTACAGCACCAGCAATAAAAACTGTGTCAAATTCCAAACCTTTCGACTGGTGAACTGTTACCATCATGACTTGATTGTCCTGAATAGAAATCTGGTCAAGGTTTTTAGCAAAGGCAGTAAATTCAACAATACTGCGAAGGGCTAGATTGGGATGGAGTTTTAAATTATCTCGTTCTTGGAAAATTGCTACTAGCTTCAAAAGATTTTGTTGGCGCTTTTCATCAATTTGATAATAGGCGTACAGTCCCGACTCTTGTAATAATTTTTTCAGCAAATCCGGAGGTCGTAATTGTTGACTAGCTTCCCTCCAAGATTCTACTTGTGCAGCCAGCCCTTCAAACTCTTCCCCATACCGATAAACTAAAGCTTGGCGGTACGCGGCACAATGTGCGATGGCAGGAATTAAAGCCTCTAACAATTCTACTGTTGTGCGAGTATCATCAACAGCTTTATGACTGGGTAACTGGGTCAACTCTAACTTATTTGCTAAAGTTTCCAAACTGTAGCTATCTGCTTCAAGAAAGCGGTTAGCTAAATCCCAGGTATCTGCCCATTGGAATTTGGGAAACTTTATCCCCACTTTACTAGCGTGAGCTGTCACCATTTTCATGTCAAAACCAACATTATGCCCCACTAATAACGCACTTTCGGCGAAGCCAAAAAATTCACGGAATACCTCAAAAGCAGGTCTACCATTTGCAGCGAGGAACTCATTACTATAGCCGTGTATCTGCTCTGAATCTCCTACACTTTTGGGGGCGACCACGCCGCTAGAGCGGCTGGTCTATAAGGCTTATAGCTCTCAAGCCCCTTTGATAAAATGACTTTTTATTCGCAATAAGGTTGAGCATTTCCTCTACCCATAACTGACACTCATGAAAACCAACC
>DATNQB010000040.1 GCA_036702875.1 Oculatellaceae cyanobacterium
GAGATGGGTAAGACCGTGACGGTTGCGGCTCCTGGCGCAGCCAGTATGCAGTTTGCAGAAGAAATCCTGCAACAAGTCAAGCAAATGACATTTCCTGAGCAAACTCAGATGATGTGCGATCTGGCAAACCACGCAGATACAGCCATTTGCCGTACCTATGCTACTTGGTCGCCTAATATTAAGTTAGGTTTCTGGAATCAGCTTGGACAATGGATGGAGCAAGGAATTGTCGCGCCAGTTCCGGCTGGCTATCAGCTATCAGCTAACGCTAATGCTGTATTAGAAACCCTCAAAGGTTTAGATCCGGGACAACAGATTACTGTGTTGCGGAACTCCGTTGTGGACATGGGGTTTGATGCAAGTAAACTAGACGGCTACACCAGAATCTCTGAACCTGTGGTCGCGCCCAGACAAATGCAAGAGCGCACTCAAGTCACCATTCAAGGTATCGACAACCCAACCGTGTTGAGCTACATGAACCTATTGAATGCAAATGACTTTGATGAACTGATCAAACTGTTCGTGGCAGACGGTGCTTTGCAGCCTCCCTTCCAGCGACCGATCGTGGGCAAAGATGCGATCTTGCAGTTCTTCCGGGAAGAATGCCAGAACCTGAGTTTGCTCCCAGAACGCGGTGTCGCTGAACCTACAGACGATAGCTATACTCAGGTGAAAGTGACAGGTAAGGTTCAAACCCCTTGGTTTGGTGCAGCAGTAGGCATGAACATGGCTTGGCGATTCTTGCTCAACCCACAAGGTAAGATCTTTTTCGTAGCCATTGACTTGTTAGCTTCCCCCAAAGAACTTTTGAATTTAGTTCGCTAGTAGTTCACTTTCGCTCGCTCGAAAGCGATTTATTAGCAAAAGGGTAAAGGGGAAATAAACCTTCCCCTTTACCCGACTTACATACAGGCGTTATTTCGGGTTTGGTGAACTACTACTACTTAGACGCTAGAGACAAGTAAATCGCCGACTCATACTGAGCGCTTTCTCTCTTCGTAGAGCACTCAAGACCGTCTAGGCAAACGGAACAAACAAGAGCCAAATAACTATCGCAGAAATTTCAGGTTGAATCATGCAAACAAGTGAAGCTGAATGGACGGATATTGAGAAGAAGATAGCTCGAACTGCCTTTGATAAAGCCTACGAACGAGAAATTGAGGTTTTGCTTAAACAAGTTCAAAAGCAGGCAAGTACGCTTGTGGACTTGGGTGAACTCTGGCAGTTACACGATTTTTTGAGTGCTAAAAGGCATGAAATTGAGGGTAAGTATGACTACCAATACTCGGTTCTGCTGTTTGTCTTTGCTGGATTAGTTAAAGAAGGCTGGCTACATCTCAACGAACTCCAAGGGCTGGCTCAAGACAAGCTATCCAAGATCGCTGTTCTATCACGGATGTAGGCTGTTATCTTCCAATATGTCACTATCCGGAAATTTTTACAAAATGGCACGAGCATTCTTTGGATATGCAAAAATTTTATGGAATTGTAAGTTGGTTATATGGTAGCAATTCAAAAAAATATGCTTCTTTAGTGAAATCAATTAACTTACCAGCTACTAGGGCATAAAGGTGTTCTGGAGAATATATGCAAGTATATAAAAGTTGGGATAAATTATTATCACCATATGTACGTTAGATAATTATTCATCAGTTTTCAAGAATTAAGTTTATTTTTGGATTAAAGACGCTCACTCTCAAAATTACCTAGATAACTTTTCTTAAGCTTTTTGATGGATTATTAACAATGGATGGACTCTAAATTTTTCTGACATTCTTCTAAACTAATTTGCCATTTAATTTTATCTTCTTGTTAGGGTTGAAGTTAGGAAGACAAGCACTCCTTGTATAAAGCTGCACAAAAAGCCTTGGAGCAGTTTATTGGTGAATTAACAGCAATAAATCAAGAATACAGTAGATCGAGTTTGACAGCTTGTCTTTTGACTCTATTAATAGCTCAACACAAAATAAGGAACGGTAGCGACGTAATAGCACACATTTGATGTCAAAAATTGTCACCAACGCTTTCAAACTAAGTTTAGCTATTGTGAGTCCCAGCATAATTTTAGCTGGTGGTGTGAAAACCCTAAGTGCAAACGCTCATAAAATTGTAGACCCAAGTACTGCCACTTTAAACCAATCCTCAAAATTTCAGAGTAATTATGATGTAAATGTGTTGACAGCACAATCAGTTCAAGCTCAAGTTGTGCAAGTTACTGGTGTTAAACTTAACCCTAGTGCCAATGGTATTAATCTAATTTTAGAAACCACTGGCGATTTATCCTCTCAGATATCAACTTCCAGCTATGAAAATACCATTACCGCTGAAATTTCTAATAGTCAGCTAAGTTTACCCCAATGTCAAATTTTCCATCAAAATAATTTATCTGCGGAAATTACCGCATTGACGATCAACCAAACTGCCAATAATAAAATTCAGGTAATAGTAACTGGTAAATCTGCTGTTCCGACACTTGGCGTAATTAATAGCGATCGCACCCTAACTTTTAGTTTAAATACCCCTAAAAATACCACACTTACTCAATCTAATTCTACATCCCCAAGATCTAATCCTGAAATTAACGACCCCACAATTCAGGAAATAATCGTTACCAGTCAAAGACGGCAAACATCTACACCTGCTTATACAATTTCTCAAACAGAAATTCAAAAGCAAGGCTCTAATAGTGTCGCAGAAGCATTAAAAGGACTCCCTGGGTTTGCCATTAATGATGCTGGTTTTGGTGCAGATATTCATACAGGAACATATTACCGAGGACACTCAATCAATCAGTCTGTTTTTTTGATGAATGGTAGACCAATTGGCAGCAATATGAACACTTATCATGGCACTACAGATCTCAATAGCATCCCGGTAGAATCCATTGAAAGAGTCGAGTTATCTAGTGGTACAAGTTCCACGCTTTATGGTTCAGAAGCATTTGGCGGAGTTGTTAATATTATTACAAAACAAGATCAAATAGTTCCTAGAGTTAATGGTGTAGCTGAATATGGTTCTTTTAATCAATCTAACTATCGTATTAGCTATGCTAGTCAAATTGGTACTGCTAAGTTTAACTTAGGATATGAAAAGTTATCAGCAGATAACCGTTATCCTATACCTGCTGGTGCAGCTAATCGTGATTCTAACGGTCTTTTATTTAATGGAGATATCGCCACTAGCAACTACTATGGCAATTTAACATTTACTTTAAATTCTAGAAACACTTTCAATTTAAACGCTTATAAAATTAGCAGCCGTCGGGGTCTACTTTATTTTGGTTTTCCATTACAGCAAGATCGACTAGATCATGATACTTTAAACGTTGGTTTATCTTCAGAAACTTTATTGGGTAATGACGAAAATTCTGTTTTAAAAACAATCCTTTCCTATAATCAAGACTACTTTAATACTTATGGGCCAACACAAAACATTTATTATCGGACAGGCACATTAAATTCACAAGCACTCGCAGCTAGAATAGAACATCAATGGCAAGTTGTTCGCCCTTATAACCTTACCTGGGGCTTAGACTTAAAAAACTCCTACTTAACAGGTAAAGTTGTTAGTACCGCTCCTAATCGAATTGACCTGAATGAAACTGAAAATAGAAATAAGTTTCAAGCAGCAATATTTGCTCTAAATACTTGGAAACCTAACGAGAACATCCAATTAGAGTTAGGGTTACGACAAAATAACGATAGTGAATTTGGCAATTATTTAAACCCTACCTTTGGAACAAGATTAGCTATTACTTCCAATCTAGCCATACGCGGTAGCTGGGCTTCTGAACAACGCAACCCTGGTTTAGACCAATTATATGTATATGATACCGTTCATAACTGGCTGCCCAACCCAAACTTAAAACCAGAAACAGGTTCTTCTTGGACAGCAGGGTTAGATGTTAATTTATCTCGTAGCTTAACAGGACAATTTACTTACTTTGGCAGTAATTTAAACGAGAGATTAGGAGTACAAGCAGGTAAATGGGCTAATATTGGTCTTGTAAATACCAATGGATTAGAAGCAGCACTTAAATATAGAATTACTCCTGCATGGTCAACATTTTTTAACTACACTTATACAGATGCACGAATTGAAACTGGAGCCGAAAAAGGTTTACAGTTAGGTTTAATTCCCTTTTCTGTTGCACAACTAGGAATTGGTTATGAGCGTCAGGGATGGCAGTTAAACTTATTTGGTAGTTATTACAGTGGCTCACGCCGAGCTTTTTTCAATAATCCTGGCGAACAAACTATAGATTTTTCACCAGCATATTTAAACTTAGATCTAAGTAGCCGTATTCCGCTCACTAAAAATTTAGGTTTAACATTATATCTAGAGAATTTAGCAGATGTAACTTACGAAAAAGCTAATCGAATTTATCAGCCTGGTTTAACATTCAGAGTCGGTTTACAGTCAAATATTTAAGTATTGGGTTTAATTTAGATATCTGGAAAAATTCAGGATTCGGTCATATTAGGTAAAATATTTTGATTCTATTTAACCGAAAATGCGCTTGAGTGCAGGAATACGAGCCAACACGAAATAGTCCAACAGTAGTACGATGACAAGCGAAAGCCCTACAAGTGGGAAAGCAATACCCAAAACAGCAACAATTGCTAGTGGCACTTTCCATTCCTGAACATAGGTGGGCATTGCAGGTGCACCAATCCAACCTTTTCCTTTAGGACGACGCTGCCACCACATCACCGCACCACTAACTGAAAGCACAATCACAATTAAAGCTGCAAGCAACATCAGTAGTTGATTGCTTAATCCAAAATATTTGCCCATGTGAATGGAAGTACCCATTTCTACGACTTTAGGTACTAAGCCATAATCCTTCCACCGCACATCGGCTAACACTTTGCCACTGTATTGATCAATATGCAAAGTGACTTCTTGCGCTGGATTATTGGGAAATGCCGAAACCGTATAGACACCTGTTTTTGATTCTGGAAAACTAACGCTAAATCCAGAGGGTGCGCCTTTTGCTTGCGCTAAAGTTACAACAGAATCTAGATTTATCGAGTTATCAGTAGGAACTCTGGATTGAGTAGTTTCGTTGTGTCCTGAATGATGTTCATGCTCTTCTCCAGGTGTGTTAGATTTGGGCATCGGTAATTGCTCTACTGCCCAAGGCACAATTAGATTGTTCTGTTGATTGAGTGAGCCTGTGAGGGTTGTCGATTGAGGCACGTTATCCCACATTTGTGCAGGATAGTGGCTCGACAAACGAGCGAATGTATCTCCCCAAAAACCTGTCCAGGGTAGTCCACTGATGATGAGAAAGCCAATTAGCAATACGCCGTAAACTCCCGAAACTGCGTGTAAGTCCCGCCAAAACACTCGCTTATTCTGGCTCCACACACGCGGAATCAGTGTTCCTAAAAAAGTTACTTTGTGGCGAGGCAACCATAGATACAATCCGGTAATCAGCAGAACTAGCCCCCAACAGGATGCAAGCTCTACTAAATAATCTCCCAATTTTCCAATCATCAGTTCGCCGTGAATCTTGCGTGCGATTGCTTGGAGATTATTGTTTTCATCGCGATCGCCTAAAATATTAGCTGTATAAGGATTCACGAAAACAGCTAGTGTTCTTTCATCAAGAGTCTTGATCGTCACTTCAGCACTACGATTAGACGCAAAGCTGGGCGTAAATTTTGTGACTTTGGCATCAGGATAAGTTTGTTGAACCACTGCCACTTGTTGAGTATAGGGCATCACCACATCCGCAGGTTGCACGAACATTTGCTGGTGATACATCGCAGCATCTAATTGCGGTTTGAACAGGTAAATAATGCCTGTGATTGACAAAATCAGCATGAAAGGAATGACAAACAAGCCTGCATAAAAGTGCCATCGCCAGACGGTGCGATAAAAACGATTGCTAGGAGGTTCAGCAATCTGGGATGGGTTCAAAGCAGTGTCGAATTTACTCATTGCCGTTTGCCAAAGATCTAGGCAGAATAACTATGCTCCACAAGTATGAACAATGTCAAAAGACAAGCTGTCAAACCTTTGTTGGTGCGTTCCTTGTGTATTTTTGATGCGTTCAAGAATGTTAAAACTAAGCGATAAACTGAGCTAAGTATAAATCACTGCCAATTGATCATGTCGCCTTTACCTGAGCATCGTCCATCTCAGCTTTCTCTAGGCCCCTTAGAGTCGGAAATTTTACATCTAATCTGGAGTTTAGGCACAGCTACGGTCAAGGATATTCATGATCGCCTCCTTGCTGACCCAGATCGAGAATTAGCCTACACCTCAGTTACAACAGTGTTAAATCGCCTCACTCAAAAGGGTTGGTTAGTTTGCGATCGCAGTGAACGTACTTTTAAGTGGCAACCGTTGCTATCGCAACAAGAGGCACAAGCAATACAGGCGCATCATCAGTTGCAACAGTTTTTAGCTGTCAGTAATCCTGATGTGGTAGCAGCCTTTGCTGATAGTTTAGATGTGAAGAGCCTCGATCAACTTGAGGCGATCGCCCAACGGCTCAAAGCAGCGCGTCAAGCTAGGGAGAAGGAATGATGCATCTGAGCATTATTTTGATAGCAGTGGGTTTAGCCATTTTATTCAGACAATGCTTGTTTAAATCTCATAAAACTTGGGTAGAGCGTTGGCAACAAACATTAACAGCATTTTTGTTCCCATCGTTGTTAATGCTCGTTACAAGCCTGACAATTTTATGTATGGGGCATCATGGCACAATGCTATGGCGACCTGTTGGCTGGATTGGCTGTCACTTAGCTTTCGGATTTCTCGCTTTTGCAGGAGTAATCATCAGTTATTTATTCTGGCAGGGATGGATCTCGCTTCAACAAGTTCGCACTTATCCTCTAACAACCATTGCAGGTAAATCTGGACGGGTTATAGACACACCAGCACTGTTTGCGGCTCAAATTGGCTTTTGGAAACCTGAATTAGTAGTCACTAAGGGATTGCTACAATCTCTCAATCCAGAACAGACTGAGGCAGTTCTTAGCCACGAACAAGCACATTATTACTATCGTGATACTTTTTGGTTCTTTTGGTTAGGATGTATTCGTCAATTAACATTTTGGCTGCCTAATACTGAAATTCTTTGGCAGGAACTATTGCTACTGCGCGAAATAAGAGCAGATCGCTGGGCTGCAAAACGAGTTGATGCTTTGATTTTGGCAGAATCTCTGTTATTGGTCGTGCGATTCCGCCAAGGCGGATCGCTTCGCGAATCGCCTTTAATCAAGGCACGCTGTGCTGCATTCAATGATACAACTACACCAACTCGCTTAGAAGAGCGCATTGAGGCTCTGTTATCACCAGACTTGAGCGATGAAACGCCATCATGGTCATGGGTTTGGCTACTTCTTTCTTTCTTGCCTATCTTGACACTACCGTTCCATATTTGACAGAGAAAGATAGTCACAGCTAGTGTTAGACACTGTAATTTATTGTCAGGCAGAGTGAGCGATCTATTTTTAGGCAGTTAAAATTATTTGGACTTGTAATCTAATTACTACCTTTTAGAGAAGCTTTTTTACTACTAATCATATTAACTTACAGTGTCATTATGTGTTAGACACTATTAGCCAATGCTACTTTTTAGGTGCATTCTCCAGTTTCTTCTCAATCCGTTGCAGTACATTTCTCTGCAACAGGGTAGTTAATTGTAACAGTAAAACAGTAAAATAATATGCAACAGAATTGTCATAAGTGCAGTAGAACAGTGCAGTTTAAGGTTGTAATACAAGAAGAAGAAAAGACTTTCAACAATCATGGGATTTTTCGAGGAGCGCCACGCGCTTTGGTGCTTTGTAAAGTAAAGCAAGCGCGGCTTATTGTTATCAACAGTAAAACCTGCTAACAAGAGCGTTAATAAGGGTATAAAATCTTTCAATTTACAGTTTTACGGCTAACAGTTGAGTTTGCTTTAACTTTAAACATTCGAGTTTGTTTTAACCTTTAACACTTGAGTTCAGTTTGCACTTTTAACAAATAAGTTGGTTTTAAAAAAGTAAATTTGCTTTTAACAGTTGAGTGTAGATAAATTACAGCAGTTGCAAGATAACACGGTAGTAATTAAGTGCAAGGTACAATATAAATGTGCAATGCTTGGTGTAACAGGGAAAAATAATTCTACCAAGGGCGCTACTTTTTAGTATAAGCACCACAATCGTGGTGTTTTGTGCTAGAAATCAATAGTTAACTTAATTTATGAAACTATTGGGATTTGTGGTAGTGGTATTAATTCAGAGCTATTCAAAATCATCAATGAAATTGAATTTATCTTTACATCTTATTGTTCTAACTGTAGTTATCTTTGTGCCATTTTTGGGCAGTACATTAGGATGTACTCGGTTATCTAGTACAACACCCTCTACCGATTTAGATGTACGCATTCCCAAAGATGGAGCCGAACAGGTGATCTTTAACTATTTTCAGGCGCTGCGTGAAAAACGTTACGACGATGCTTACAGTCTAATTGCTCTCGATTTTAAAGGTAGAGTACCTGCAAGCATTGCTAATAATATTACTCCAGGTACGACTGCACAACAAGGGTTTATAAATCTTTACGGATTTTGGAATTACGATAACAGTGTCAATAATATAGTTTCAGTAGAAAGAATATTTAAACCTATTGACGGGCAAGCTTTCTCCAGTCCAACTGAGGCTATATATATAGGCAGTAGAAGTAATCCCATAAGTTCACCCTATCCTAATACTTATAGAGTTTACGCTGTAGACACGGGTTATAAACAGAACGGAAAGTATTCACAATTTGCTGTCAAAGAGTTTCCTCATAGGTCTGGAAAATGGTTAATTGCAGAAATTGTGTCTGTCTGTAAGCAGTGTCCTTAAAGTAGAACACGATGCCAAGTTTTGTTACTCAAGTATGCGATAGCGCCAGCGCGCTCGCAGAGCTTCGCATACTTGCCTCAATAAACATCTCAAAATCTCAGCAAACTGGCGATCGCTTTCACCAATTCATCAGGTTCGACAGGTTTAGAAATATGGATTTGAAATCCAGCAGCTAAGGCTTGCTGCTGATTGATTTCTCCAGCATAGGCAGTAAGGGCGATAGCAGGAATCATACCTCCCTGTTGGGGTGACCACTTTCTAATTTCTTGCATCAGGGCATAACCATCCATCTCTGGCATCCCAATATCACATAACAGCAGATTGGGGATAGATTGATTCAGGAGAGTCAACGCCTGTGCAGCCGAAGCGGCTGTCGTAACTTGTGCGCCAGACTGCGTGAGAGTGAATGCTGCCAAATCCCGCATATCTGCATCGTCGTCTACAACCAAGACATGAATACCTGTTAAGTCTGCCGCACGTTCTGGGTGTCTGCGATCACCAGAGGGTTGCGGCTCAACAATATTTAACGGTAGTCGGATGGTAAATGTAGCTCCTAAGTTCTCTCCTAAGCTATCTGCTTGAACGGTTCCTCCATGCAGTTCCGTAAAATGGCGAACGATTGCCAGTCCCAACCCCAATCCGCCAAACTTCCGGGTGATTGTACCATCTTCTTGACGGAAGTAGTCAAACACATAGGGTAAGAAGTCTGGACTAATGCCTTTTCCCGTATCTTTGACTTGAATCTGAGCAGACATCCCAACTTGTTCTAGTTGCACCTCAATTCGCCCACCGCCTGGGGTGAATTTCACGGCATTAGATAGGAGGTTCCAGACCACCTGTTGAAGGCGATTTGTATCACCTGAAACCGTTCCTGAAATAGGATTAAATGTGGTCTGAATTTGAATGTGTTTGGCTTCGGCTGCTAGTCGTACCGTTTCTAAGGCAGCTTCAATCGTTGCTGCTAGATTCACAGGAGCGACGTTTAACGTCATTTTTCCTTGCAGAATGCGGGAGACATCCAACAAGTCCTCAATTAATTGCGCTTGTAACTTAGTATTGCGCTCGATCGTTTCCAGGGCTTGCTGGGTTTTCGTGGTATCTAGTCGCCCAGTTCGGAGCAATTTTGTCCAGCCTAGAATCGGATTGAGGGGCGAGCGCAACTCGTGGGACAACACCGCCAAAAATTCGTCTTTAATTCGGTTAGCCGCTTCTGCTTTGGCGCGGTCTCGTTGAGCAATGCGGTACAAATCGGCATTATCGATCGCCAAGGAAGCACGATGAGCCAGTTCCTCTGCCAGTTGTAAATCTGCCGAGGTGTACTGTCGTCCAGATTCAGCAAAAACAAAGGAGAGCACTCCGAAAATTCGCGACTGAGTTCGTAGTGGCACCGTCATTACGGATCGGAATCCCACTTGGCGGATAATCTCTAAATGCTCTGGGTCGCGCGCTGCCTGTACCAATAATTCATCGGGAATATCTGGTAGCAAGTCGGATTGCCCAGTTCGCAGTGTGTAAGCCGCAGCACGGGGGTCATCCGGGTTCAGAGGATACTTGTCACTAATCTGGCGTGCCCATTCCAGTTTGGCAGGATCAATGTGAGCAACCGTAATCTGGTCGGGCGTACCATCCTCTTTGATTATATGAACCGTACACCAGTCCGCTAATTGAGGCACTGTCAGTTGTACGACTTGCTCTAGAGTCGTTTGATAATCAAGTGAGGATGCAAGCATCGTACTTGCATCCGAGAGAAAGCTTTGAGCGCGTTCTAAATGCACCCGTTCCGTCACATCGACCACATAGACAAGAACGCTTTCTATCTGGCTATTTGAGTTAACGCTCGGAAGATAGTAAACGTTGTAGTAACCGGGACGGCGATCGCTACGTCCGGGAACATTTACCGCAAAATTCGGTGAGATGAAAGGATTGCCTGTGGTGTAGATCTGATTAAAGACTTCAACTAATTTGGGATCGGATTGACCAAAAAGTTCTGGAATGGAATGTCCTAAGTGTTGCTCGCGGGTTAATCCATTAATTTCTGCTAAGGCTTCGTTAATAGCAATAAATCGCTGCTGTGTATCTAATAGAGCAAGTCCAATAGGTGATGTTTCAAAGATGGTTTCTAGTTGGCGCTGTGCGGATTCTGCTTGAGAGCGTGCAAGGCGCTCACGTTCTAAGAGTTGTTCTCGTTCTTGTTCTGCTTGCTTGCGCTCTGTCACATTCAGCACAAGTGATAACACCGAAGTCATTCGTCCCGATTCGTCTCTGAGACTGGAGTTATACCACTCGCAATGCACAATAGTGCGATCTTGCCTGTAATTGCGGTTATACGAAAAAATATGGGGTTCTTCGCCATAGACCAGCCGTTGGCACACAGAGGCAACTGCTTCTAGGTCTTCCTCAAAAACAAAAGGTATCTCTGTTAAAGATTTGCCCAGCATTTCTTCAGCTTTCCAACCCAAAATGCGCTCTGCGCCAGCAGACCACCGAATGACTCGAAAGTCTCGATCCCATTCAACGACTGCCATGGGAGAGTTTTCTACATGAAAATTGAGCTTTTGTAGGGCTTGACGCAACGTCTCCTCTGCTTGCTTGCGCTTTGTAATATCAATTACAACACCCATTGAGTGTAAGGGATTTCCCTGAGCATCATAAGTAAACTTTCCTCTGGCTTCAACCCAGTGAATGGAGCCATCTGACCAACGCAGGCGATATTCATGGTAATATTCCTGCTTGTCAACTATGGCTTGCTGATATTTAGCTTCAGCTTCTGCTAGGTCATCTGGATGAACCCGACTTGCCCAAACTTCATAGCCCGGTTCGCACTCATTCGGTTGTAGACCCAACACGCTGAAATGTCCTTCTGACCACTGAAGTGCGCCTGTCTGCATATCCCAGTCCCACGTTCCCATGCGTCCGACCTTTAGCGCGAGTTGCAGGCGAGCTTGACTCGAGCGCAATTCCTCTTCTGCACGCGATCGCTCTACGGCTAGCCAGGTTTTTTGAGCAATTTGCTCCATCAGTACCACATCTTCCTCCGTCCAGTGGCGAACAGAGACATGGTGCAACACCAATAATGCGACAAATTGTCCTTGTTTCACCAATGGAACACACACAAGAGACTTGGTTTGGATTGCATCAAAAGCAGTAGCCCCTGCTCCAGCAGTCCGAGGATCGCTATCAACATCGTCTACGACAATAGTTTTGCCCTGCTTCAACTCAGCAATGATCTCACGACCGAATGAATCCATGTGATGGCTACCAACCACGCTGAGTACGCCATTGCAGTAGTCGCGATCTACGATGACATATTCCTGAGTGGAATCAATTTCACCGTAAGTACAGCGAGTGACACCAAAGTGTTGTCCTGTAGCACAAACCACCTGCCACATAATTTCCTTCGAGTCTTGAATGCCACGAATTGCATCATTCAGTTCAATTAAAAATTGCTGTTGTCGTTCTTTTTCCTGTAACTTTGCTACCTGCTTGTAATCCTGATATTCATCACTTTCAAGAGTGCGGGCAAAGCGTTCAATGACTTCAGAGCGAGAAATTCCGATCCTTGTAGCCTCTTGATCGAGCGATCGCCATGCTGTATTAGTCAGAGATACGCTAACTCGTTGTTTCGTCTCTGAGTCCCAATTGCTAACAAACTTGCCTGTACCATCGCGCTTCATAAGCCGCCATCCGTATACATACACGGTCTGATCTATTCAACCTGAGTTATTCTTAATCAGAATCAGCCTTAAGGTTGATGCTTTGGCGAAAGGCAGCACGGCTGATGATGGCTACTTAAGCTCAGATCAGTTAATTCAGTCAAACCAATTAGTGGTTCCACATCACTTATTTGGTTGCTATTCAAGGTCAGCGTAGTTAATTTAGTTAAACCTCTTAGCGGTTTCACATCACTAATTTTGTTGTAATGCAAGTCTAGAGAAGTCAGATTACGAAGTGCTTGAATTCCCTCTAATGAGGTTACTCCTGTCTGACGGTGGCAATTGAGCACAAGATAACTATAGTTAACCAAGGAATCTGATGGAAACTAAACCCCCCCTGCCTCCTTTTACCCTGGACACAGCCAAAATCAAAGTACAAGCGGCTGAAGATGTCTGTAATACCTGTGATCCGGCGCGGGTTGCTCTGGCGTACACTGAAAATTCCGAGTGGCGGAATCGGTCTGATTTTTTCAGTGGACGAGCCGCTATTAAAGAGTTTCTGAAACGTAAATGGGAAAAAGAACTAGAATACCGCTTAAAAA
The DNA here is from genome assembly GCA_036702875.1 of Oculatellaceae cyanobacterium. Lineage (GTDB taxonomy): Bacteria > Cyanobacteriota > Cyanobacteriia > Cyanobacteriales > PCC-9333 > Crinalium. The sequence continues at coordinate 13,106 of DATNQB010000040.1, forward strand.
AAGAACTCTGGTGCTTTATGGACAATCGTATTGCGGTGCGATTTGAATATGAGTGGCATAATGATTCTGGTTCTTGGTATCGTTCCTATGGCAATGAAAATTGGGAATTTGCCGAGAATGGTTTAATAATGCGTCGTTTTGCCAGCATCAATGATGTACCTATTCAAGAGAGTGAGCGCAAATTTCGTTGGGAACGAATTACCGAATAACCTTAACGAAATTTCAAATTTTCAATCATTAAATCTGCCTTAATATCTGCGGGATGTGGGTTAAACAAACAATATTAAATAATTTCATCTCTCAAACTTCAGCAGCTTTTTTATCCTAATTAAAGGAATTAGGCTACTAAGAAAGTTGAGATTATTTTAACAATTTGTAATTGTCTTATCACTTAGTTTAACGTAGCATAAAATACTACAGTTTGACGTGCGGAATGTGGGTTATATTACGAGTAAAGAGCGAGAATCAAATTTTAAATATGGCTTTTGAGCAAATCGAAGCATTTTTAAAGAAAATGCAGTCTGAACCTGAACTTAAAAACGAGGTACTCGCAGCATCAACCGCAGATGATATTGCGCGAATAGCACTCTTGCTTGGTTTTGAATTTTCAGGTGATGAATTATTGAGAATGTCAGGTAAGAAAGTTGGCAGCATTACTGTTAGAAAAACTGATCTTCCTGGAGAGTAC
>DATNQB010000041.1 GCA_036702875.1 Oculatellaceae cyanobacterium
ATCGAACCGATGACACCATTTTTCAAAACATGGAGGCATAGCATCGGGAGTGGTTTCTTTCATGGGTATTTCTCTACGTGAAATACTTGCCTAGCATGGATTATAACTTATTTAAATTAATCTATTGTTTAAGTCCCGTTAAGCTCCCAGATACGATCAGTGTCAGCGTAACCCAAACTTGCCAGGGTATTCGTAATAAAGGCTTTTTTGTATATGAAGAAGTTTGGATTTTGATCGAGTCTTTGATTTGGGGCGAAATTTTCTTTTTGTTAGTGTGAAGTTTGAACATGGTGGGTCTTTCATACCATGATTTATTTTGTTGATTTTATTTCAACATCAGTATTTTGGAATCTTCCGTTGGTTGAAAATGCTTTTTATTGATTAAAAGCGAATAAACTCTTTGTATATCTCGTACTTTTTTAGAGCGTCACTTTCGCCTGAATAGTTATCTCGATTAATCTTTAACAAATCTTCTTTTAAGGTACTGAGTGATGTATCAAGAGCAATTTCATCAAAAGCTTTTTGCTGTTTTAAAATAATCTAGGTGAATTCGTAAGGGAGCAGGCATTATGTAAACTTTTAGCCTTATTCTCTTATAAGAGGCTCAACGCCTAATTATATTTTTCAGAGTTCTGAATGTCTACAGCTTTAGTCGTGTCGTCCCACTACGGCTAATTTACTTTTCATGTATTTTAGCCAAAGCTTACTATTGCATCATCTCTCTTAAATATACAATCGAGATTATCCATTACAAGGTTTGCTCGCACACACAACTCGTCTCTAATTTTACTATCCAAATTGTCATTAGCCCACAAAATTATCTGCTTTATCTCTTGTTTCAAAACCACCCATTCCTCTTTATTAATTTCAAAACCATTTCCTAAAAATGGTATTAATTTTAAGTTTAGAGCTATTGCTCCCTTAACCCAAACATTATAAAAAAATGACTCAGTTGCCAAGGGAAAATAAAATTCATCTTCTTCGCTACTGATTGGATTTTCGATAGAAATGCTAACTGACATTTGCCACCCTAATTTTTTGCTTGTCCTACTTCTTCTGCTTATCTGACTGGATTAGTGTATCTACAGTTCTTTTATCACCATACGCATGAATAAGAAATCCGTCCTGTATCCGATCATCTTCTATTGCCTCTTGATAAAATCCATTTGAATCAAATATAAATATATTTTCACCATCTTCAGTAGGATTGTATGTTGCTATATTCATATCTAAATTGAAAGCAAGATTACTACATATTTTAATACTAGAAGTTATTAAAATAATGAAAGCTGTCTGAATACTGGTTACAGGGGTAAAATAGATTCCCTTTGCGCCATTCTATCTAATACATAAAGGGCGCTAGCCCTATTGTTAGCCGTTGCAACTGCGTGTGTTAGCTACGGGTAGACAACCCAAATCAAAGTTCTACTGGTACAGGATCGAATGAAATTTCAAGTGGTTGAGGAGTTTAAATATTAGAAGATTCAATTGGTACAACCACTCTGAATCCTTAGCGTCACTTTTCGCACGATTGCTGATACTGTGGCAATCGCGTAGGTAGGAAGTAAAGCTAACTTTGATTATTAAAGTAAATTTAAATAATTAGCCTTAATTAGACACATCAAAAAACATTTTTTTCAACTGTAATTCAATATATAAAATAGGATTTATCTTGTAAAGCCACTGTTCGATATTATCAGAATATTTTTCGACTAAATCTGTATCAAAAGTACCGTCCATCATCCAACGATAGACTGGACAATCATCCCCACCATTTGCCTCTATAAAGTAAGCTACGAATTCACAATCAGTATGCCTCAAAAAAGCAGTTAGAAAAAAAATATTTAAATTGTGCAATCTGCTTATCTCATACTCCACGATTGATTCCATCATCTCATCTTGTATGTCATAGATAGACGTATTTCTATTATGATTGAAAATATTTTTATTGTGGATGTTTTCAATTGAGATGTTTATTACCTTAGTTCCTATCAAAGCTAGTATTTTTTTATATGACTGGGGGAAAGCTACTTTATAGTGAGATTCTAATTGACTTATTTTTAAAGCAGAAAAATTTGTCATGTGTTGATTACAAACTAAAATTAAACTGGAGGTTTTAGTATTTATTGAACTAAATTATCATCGTTGTATATATGGAGTTAAGCTATCAAGTATCTGCAACTGCTTCTACTAAGAGTGAAGACGCGGTAGCGTCTGCGACCTTGGGAACTTAAAAAGCTACTCTAATTAAGTAAGTTGAAGGTCATAGTTCTTGAGTATTCAAACAACGATCTAGTGATTGGTTTATTTATAAATAGAGTCGTTTTTGGTTTAACTATTCCTTGAACAACACATCTGGAACACTACCGTAAAAGTGATGCACTCCCCATTTACCCACACTTCTTCTTCTCTTCTACTATTCTTTTATTGAATTATTTAGCGTGCCAATAATACAGCGTGATAACTCAGAACATTTTAGATGATTTTTTTCTCCTAATGTAATATAGTAAACAATGGGATCGGGATTACTATCACAAATAAAATACCAATAATGTATTGCAAGTGTGGTGGCAAAAAAGAAAGCATTATCAGGAATTGGATCGTATATAGTCTCGATATCTTCTTCCATCATTTCTCGTACATCTTCATAAAGCTCCAGTAAGCTTGGGGGATAATCCAGTAAACTATTATCTAGCAATTTTCCACAACCATTGCCACAAACAGCCAGAAAATGTTTGTAGACAATAGGTAATTTTAGACAAAATGTATTTTCAATGTGCTTTATTTCGTTGTTTGACATACCTAAAATATCGCTTAAACTTATTAGGTTTTTTTCTATACTAAGCTTAATTATGCTATCAAGCAACGAGTCAAAATTATTCTCCATAGTTAACCATTTCATCTAGGTCTATTCTTGATATTTGTTGATGTTGACAAATGTAACAGATTACTAAGTTGCACTTGGTTGCACGAACCCTATATTTACGCCAATTTACTGGCATTACCCACCCTACAACCTACTCTCGGGAATATAGTTGTTTCGATGCTGCTCTATATAAAAAGCCATACCATGTGAAGTACCTGTTATATGAATGGAGTCATCGCGATTATCAAAAATAATTGGAGCATTACCAAGTACTGCATAAATTAGTTCTTTTGTTTCCAGGAATTTTTTTGAGTTATA